>NZ_CALACG010000087.1 GCF_937890585.1 uncultured Campylobacter sp. | reverse complement strand
TTGTAGGATGCATAATTTGAGAATAAAAACACGCTTTGAATTTACTCCGTTGGAGTTTGAAATTCATATTTTACGTAGTGCGTGTCCTAGAAATAGGTTTTACTCCGTTGGAGTTTGAAAAAACATTGTTTTAAGTATTTTAAAGTGTTTCCTTATAGGATTTGAAACTATTCTACTTAAGGCAGTGTCATTATTTTACCCTTATAGGGTTTTAGTGGGGAGAATTCCCCACCTTTCTTATCTTTTCTCGCTAAATTTTGTAAGTTTCTCAAAGATATTCGAACAAGTAGTATATTCTTCTTTAATTATGCCATCTTCAAGCCCGGCAAAATCATATATAGAAAAATAGAGACGTTCATAAGTTTGTATTTCATCACGAGAGATAGGCTTGTTTGTGATATATACTGCCTCGTCAAGATTTTCGCCATCCCAAATTTCTGAGGCAATGATATACTTATCGCCAAAAGGGACGCTATCGCCCTTATGGTTTAGTTTTGATATATTTTTTGCGATGATTTCTTTCTCAATTTTTTTAATATCGTCATTTTCAAAAATATCAATAATTCCAAAATAGTCTTTTAGCTCTTGTTTGATTTTATTTGCTCTTTCGCAGTGATCAAATTGTTTTTTCACTGCTAGCAGGTTTTTATCATTTTTAAAATTTTCATAAATAAATTCTTTCCAAAAGCCGTTTTTATTCTCTATGATTACCTCTGCTTCTGAAAAAATATGCCTATATTCTGGATTGTAGATAGGGATTATTTTATTTTTGCCACTAAGGGTTGTCAAGCATAAAAATTTGTCGTCAAGGTGAAAATTATACCCAGCTTTTTTTAGTTTTTCTGCTATTTCGCCTTTATATTTTGAAACTATTTGCGATCTAGATAGTTGGGCATATATTTCAAACACATCACCATTGATAGCTTTTGCTTGCACTTTTGCCTGATCCCAAAGTTTTTTAAAATCTTTCATACTTTTTCCTTTTTTAATAAGAGGGGGTAGCCCCCCCCTATTTAATCCATAAACTCATTTTCATAGCTAAAAAATATTTCATCGGCAAACTCGCCAACAGAGTAAAACTTATCATCATCTGTAAATCTTACTGCTTTTACTTCATTTACGCCGTAAAATAAGCAATTATCACAACTTTGAAATCCTACAATTTCGCCGTTTTCATTATACACAAAAATCCCTGATGGGTTATTTCCTAAATTTACTATTTCGTCATTTTGCAACTTGATTTCTGATATTCCGTCATCGTAGAACTTTTTCATCTCTCATCCTTTTTCTTTATTTTTCAAAGTCCTTATTTGTCCTTTGATGGAGTAATTATAGCTAAAATAAAACTATAAGTCAAGGGTAAAAGTATAAATTAGGTATTTTTTTTAAAAATGAAGTACAAAAAAGGACTAAATGGCGTTTAATTAGTCCGCCAAAAAGTCTTTAAGATTGTTTTTAAAAGCTTCTGATTTTTCAAGCTTTGATTTTAAATTTAGGGTTTCCTTGTATAGCTCAATGGCTCTACGCATAGGCTCGCTAGCTTCGCCACTACCTGCATTTTTTATCGCACTTTCACTATACCCTATCATTTCGCCAAGTTGCTTATAGGTTAAATTTAGCTCCTTGCACGTTTGCTTTATTAGGTTTTTATCCGCTGTCATTGTCTATCCTTTTTTAGGGCGATTTTATCCGATCGCCCCTTAAAATGGTATTTCGTTAGTGCCATCTATCTCATCGCACTTTCAAAGTTTAACCGCTGTGGCAGTGGCACGCCTATCTTAAACGTGCCATTTACTAGCTTCATCTTATCTTTTGCGGTCATAATTGCTTCGCCGTAAGTCACTTTCTTTTCCTTTTTAGAAGTAGCTTTTTTAAGCGGTGCTTATTTGTGTTGCCGCTGAAGTTTTTGCCCATTTTTTAACCTTTTGCCTGTTCGCCTATTTTTAATAAAATTTCACATAAGCGAGACATAATGGGACTACGCCCTAGATATACGCCATAAGTTCTATAATTTTCGCCGCGCTCAGCATACTCTCTAGCTTCGCGATCGCTAAAAGTAAATACCATTCTTTCATCTACCACCCACCTTTGCGTAGTCGGGTAATAAGAATAGTCGTTTATTTTCTCTCGATCTCTTATATAGTTTTGCAAATCGTCGTTGTCATTCACGTTCAAAAGAATGCCAAGTTCCTTTATCAATTCTAGTCTTTGGGTGTCACTATCGGCACCTATTAGGTTTTCGTGTATTTCGTCTATTAGGTATGCTTTTGCCTGCTTAAGCCCCTCAGCCACGACAGCCCCTTCGTTAAATAGTGTCCAATTATCAGCAAATTCCTCATCTGTGATAAAAATCTCTTTCTTTTGGACTGTCAGACCATAGGGCTGAGCAGTGTCTCTAGTGTCTTGGTTAAGCATTTCTTTCCCCAAATCCGCTAAAAATTTTGTATCTTCATCAGATAAATAAAATGAAAAACCCTCATTATCTTGTGTCACATTAGCTCCTTTAATAATTTACTCGTCAAACAAAATTAACCAGCAAAAAGCCCTAAATATCGGCTTTTGTATGGCTGTATTAAGCTTATACTAAGCCAACTATCAAACAACCGTCAAACAATTAAAATGGTATTGTTTCGTCGTTGTCGTATTTGTCGGCTTCCACATCTATCTCATAGTCATCGACAGGCGGTTTTTGCTGCTGCGGCTTCTTAGGCGCTCCTTGCTGCAGGCGCTGATTTGAATAGCCTCCTTGCTGATAGCCTTGATTGTTTTGTTTTGCGTCACCTAGCATTTCCATGCTCTCAACGGCGATAGAGTGTTTTGAGCGATTTTGTCCGTTATTGTCTGTCCATTGATCGAGTTTTAAACGCCCCTCCACCAAAAGCTTTGAGCCTTTGCCTAGATACTGGTTTGCTGTCTCCGCTTGTTTTCCAAAAAACGTAATGTCGATAAAGCACGTTTCCTCGCGCTTCTCTCCGTTTAGCGTATATTTGCGAGTTACGGCAATACCTGTGCTGCCTATCGCCGCGCCGCCTTGTGTGTAGCGCAAATCAATATCTTTTGTTAAATTTCCGACTAAAATTATTTTGTTAAACATCTTTTAGCCTTTCGCCTATTTGCCCTTATTCTTTGGCTTCTATCGTAAGCGCCTGTTGTGCGTCTAGTTTTTGAGTGTGGCATGCGGGCTTTACTGTTTGTGTTTGTGGTGCACTTTGAAAAATCATCTGCGCCATTTAGCCCAGCGAACAATGCACTTAAAATTCCTAATGCTTTCATTTTTAGCTCCTTAAATTTTCCATTAGCGCGTCTATACTGCTTGGGTCGTTTAGATAGGCAGTAGCCTCATCAATACTTAGCCTTTCAACTAATTTTTCAGCCTCTGTTTCACTAGCACCTCGTTTTACCAGCTCGCTTTGTAATAGGTCGTGTGGCATTGGCTCAACTGTCAAATTTTCTTTTACAGTTGCGATTTCAACTTCAAGGGG
>NZ_CALACG010000086.1 GCF_937890585.1 uncultured Campylobacter sp. | reverse complement strand
AGAAGGTGGGTGCGAAATTTTATGAGGCTAGCTGGAGCAAGAAAGATCGTAAAAAGCCGTTTTTGCCCTAGTTTTTTTGAAAAAAGAGAAGAGTTTAAGTATGAGGCGCTAGTTGGCATGGGTGGCAACATCGGCGATAGCGCAAAGAGGTTTGATAAATTTATAAGAGCGATTAGTGAAGATAGGCGTTTTCACGTGGTTGAAGTCTCGCCGATCCTTATAAATGCGGCGTTTGGCTACGAAGCGCAGGATGATTTTAGTAACGCTGTTATAAATTTACAAACGTCACTGGCTCCTAGAAATTTGCTAAAAATTTTGGGGCATTATGAGAGTAAATTTAAGCGCGTGAGGACGTTTAAAAATGCTCCACGCACGCTTGATCTGGATATTTTGTATTTTAGTAAAAAAGTCTATAAGACGCCGCGCCTTATCGTCCCGCACCCAGGGGCTAGTAAGAGGCTTAGCGTGATCGTGCCACTAGGGCTTATGAGAGGTTAAAGGATATAAATGGCTACAAAATTTCATACTTTTACAGGTGAGAGCACCATCGAGGCTTTGAAAAAGGCTCAAGAAGCGTGCGGCGAGAAGGCCATACTCGTCACCACAAAGCAAATTCAAGCCAAAACGATAAACAAAAAGCCGCTTTATGAAATTTTAGTAAGCGTCGAAGAGGACGAGGTAAAGCAACCGCCAAAGCCAAATATAAAAGCAATAAATTATGAAAATGCCTACTCTAAATTTAGCAAAAACTACGAGCCACCAAAGCCAAAATTTGAGATAAAAGAGGAGCCTGCTAAATTTGAGGCAAAAACGACGTCGCCTGAGCCTTACGATCCAAATGAGAGCGTGCTTTTAAATATCTCAGACGTCGCAAAAGAGATAAGCGCGATCGCAAATGTCGATATGAATGAGATAAAAGAGCCAAGCACAAATGGTATGAATAAAAAAATAGACGATGTGGCAAAGCAAGTGAGCGTGCTAAGCGAGAAAATAGGGCTGATAACTGACATGATCTGGGACGAAAAAGCCCCAAATCGCAACAATCTCTCGATCCCGCCAGAGTTTGCTACTATCTACAAGCTCGCAAAACAAAGCGGCATGAAAGAGGAGCATCTAGAGGCGATCATGCAAACGACGCTTGAAAATTTGCCAGTCTCTATGAAAAGCAACCCAACTGCGGTAAAAAGGTACTTCTACTCGCTTTTGCGGAATATGCTGCCATGCAGAAAAGAGCTCAGCGATAAAAAACAGCGCATAATGATGCTAGTTGGTCCAACCGGAGTTGGCAAGACGACGACTCTTGCAAAGCTCGCGGCTCGTTTTGCATACGGCAACGAAAAGCGCTATAAAACGGGCATCATCACGCTTGATACGTACCGTATCGGAGCGGTCGAGCAGCTATTTCAATACGCTAAGATGATGAAGCTACCGATCCTTGACGTCATAGAAGTCGAGGACTTTCAAAACGCCATAAAGCAGCTTAGCTACTGCGACGTGATACTAATCGACACCACTGGAAATTCGCAGTATGACAAAGAAAAGCTTGAAAGACTTGATAAATTTTTAAAGCATAGCGGCGCAAAGATCGATGTAAATTTAGTCCTTTCGGCTGGCTCAAAGGTCGAGGATCTGATAGAAATTTATAATGGATTTTCATTTTTGGAGATCGACACTTTAATAATCACAAAATTTGACGAGACCAAAATTTTTGGCAACGTCTTTTCGCTGATATATGAGACAAATACGCCAGTTAGCTACTTTAGTGTGGGTCAAGAGGTGCCTGACGATCTTGTGGAGGCAAGGAGCGAATTTTTAGTAGAGTGCGTGTTTGACGGCTTTACAAAGCAAAAGGCTAGTGATGAATAACCAAGCGCAAAAACTACAAAATTTAGTCCAGTCTCAAAATAAGGCTAAAAATACGCATTTTATAGCGATTACAAGCGGCAAAGGCGGCGTTGGCAAGAGCACGATAAGTGCAAATTTGGCAAATGTCTTGTCGCAAAATGGCTATAAAGTAGGGCTTTTTGACGCTGATATCGGCCTTGCAAACCTTGATGTTATTTTAAACGTCAAAATGGGCAAAAACCTGCTTCACGTGCTAAAGGGCGAGTGCAGTCTAAAAGATATCTTGATACCTATAAATAAAAATCTCATCCTCATCCCTGGCGAGAGCGGCGATGAAATTTTGAAATTTAACAATCAATTTTTATTTGAGAGATTTTTAGATGAGGCGAGCGAGCTTGATCAGCTTGACTTTTTGATCATTGACACCGGTGCTGGCATAGGCGGCAGCACACAGCTCTTTTTAGAGGCGGCTGATGAGGTTGTCGTGGTAACCGTGCCTGACCCTGCGGCGATAACTGATGCGTATGCTGTCATAAAGATCGTTTCAAGGTTTAAAAATAACGAGCTTTTGCTACTAAATATGGTAAAAAACGAGGCTGAGGCTACTAGAATTTATGAAAATGTAAAACGAGTGGCAAATGCAAATATCGGACCAAATTTAAATTTAGAGCTAATTGGCTACGTGGCTTCTGATAAGAGCGTGGCAAGGAGCATAAAGCAAAGGACACTCTTTACAGATGACGAAGCTTACGGCTCTGCTAGCGTGCAGATCAAGCAGATAGCTTCGAATTTGCTTTATAGGTTGGAACGAAAAGTGCTTAAAGATGAGCAAAGCAGGAGCTTTGGGGGCTTCTTTAAGCGTTTGATAGAACAATTTTAATGGAGATTGAGCTTTGCGTGCAGAAAATTTTATAGCATTTTTTACGGTTTGTGGATTTTTCATAGGCATAGTTTTTACCTTGCTAAAGGTGAGCGAGCCTATCGAAATGCTCGTTTATACGCTAGTTATTACTTTGTTTTTTTACCTTATAATTCACATCGTGATAATGAACTACGTCGATGTAAAAAGGACTTTGAAGAAATTTTTTGACAAGCAAAGACATGAGGAGATTGCTGATTATCTCATCTCTGAGCTAAACGTTAGGGAAAAACGGATGGAAAATATCATGCTAAAAGTAACCACCGAAAATTTAGACTCTGGTAAGCAAAATGTACGAACTAAAGCAAAAGCAGCTTAACGCTTATAAAAGCACCATTAAAAAAGAGCAAGACGAGATCGTCTTAAAATACATGCCAGCTCTGCGCGCGATGGCGTTTAGGCTAAAGGAGCGCTTGCCTTCAAGTATCGACGTAAACGACCTTATAAGTGTTGGCGTTGAAGAGATGATAAAGCTTAGCAGGAAGTATGACAAAGAGCAAAACGACTCATTTTGGGGATATGGCAAAAAAAGAATTTATGGCTCGATGCTTGACTACCTAAGAGCGCTTGACGTCGTTAGTAGAAGCGACAGAAAGCTAGTAAAGAGTATAAATACCGAGATAGATAACTACTTTAACACGCACGAAGAAGAGCCAAGCGACGAGTATCTGGCTGAAAAACTAAATGAAGATATCGAAAAGATAAGAGAGGCAAGGGG
>NZ_CALACG010000085.1 GCF_937890585.1 uncultured Campylobacter sp. | reverse complement strand
TTAGCTTAGATGAGATAAGAAATTTCCCTCAAGGCTTTTCTTATAACCGCCAAAGCATGCAAGTAACAAAAATTCATAATTCTATTTATGACTTTGATGCAGCTGCTTCTAGCTTTAACTACAAAGAGTCAAACAAACAGATGATAAGCACGCTCTTTTTCAACCCAAGCTTTAGCGGTGGAGACGGCAGGCAGCCATTAAAGCCAACAACAGATATCTTTAACAACAACAATGGTGGCAAGGAGAGTGTGGGAAGTGGTGTTTTTATCGATCCGCACGGCGAAAGATATACAAATAAAGATGGCTCTATAACCAAAGGTGGCCTTTTAGCAGCAGTTATAAATAGCAACCTTGACGTCAAAGAAGGTGAAACCACCGTTTTTGGAAAGAAGCAAGGCTTTGATAAGAGCGTAGATAGCAAAGAATTTAGTAGGGCATTTGAGCTATTTGAGCTTATGGGTGAGATGAAATTTGGAGCAAATTTCAACAAAGCAAGCGACTCTGATCTAGCTGGTATGCCTGCATATATGCAAGAGTATGTTAAGTATAAAAGAGACCTTGTCTATGTAGATCTAACGACTGGGTTTGTCGGTAAGTATTCAGATGAAGAAGACGAGCTATCATTTAAAAAGATGATGGAGCATAATCTAAAAATGCTAAAGCTACTCTTTGGCGAGATAGACAAAGATGGCAAAAAGAGCAAGGACTTTATGGATAGCTTTTTGAAATTTAGTATGCCACCTTTAAATTTAGTAAAAGAGCTAAATGAAAACCCAGCTGGAAAATATCTAGTAGATATGCTTGGTATAAAAAGAGATGTTGATATAAAGGCGTAGGGGGAGAGCTGATATGATCGCTAGCATAAACGAACTTAGCAATACACCGATACAAGATAACACTATCCAAAAAGAAAATGCAACAGAAAATATAACCAAAGAAGGTAAGCAAGACAAAAACGCTACCGAAGAAAAATTTGACTACTCAAAGAATCTTTTTAAACCATGGAGCGAAACTATAAAAGAATTTATAGATATAGACAAAAGTAAAGAGGGCTGGATAGCAGATACTATAAATCGAATTGATAATATGCTATCTAATTACACCATTCAAGAAAGACGAGCTCTATCAGCAAAAAGAGAGCCAGAAAACATGGAAGAATTTAGAGTTCGCGAACTCCAAGATTACATGGACTGGTTGCTTACAAACTCTATAGACGGCAAACCAACGATAGTTGGTAAAATGGTTGGTCTTGGCACAGCAGAAGAGGAGGCAGAACTAGAAGCTTTTGTAAAATCATTTTCAGAAGGCACTATGATGAGTAATGATGGTGCTGCTTTGTTTGTTAGAGCTGATCTAAGCATAGAAGAATTCAAGAAGCTTTATAGAGAAGATGTGGAAAAAACTACGAAAGAGCATAAAGAATTTCTAGCTAAACTACACAAAGAAGAACAAGAATACAATGCAAATTTTGCCAAAGAGCAAAGTGAGAAGAAATTTAAACCTATGCAGGTTAAGAAGAAGTATGAGACTTATGATATAAACAAGGATCAGAAATTTCTCTATGCAAGAGAACTTTTAAATTTCAAAGAAAAAAGAGGCATAGACGTCTTAGAGCTTATGCAAAAGATAGACAAGAAGCAAATTTTAAATAAGATGGTTTGATGGATAAAACAAGAACGAGGATCATCCTCTTTCTTGTTATGGGATAACATAGCAACGGCTTGCGCTAGATACTAAAGATAAAGTTAAACCTTTTTATCAAAAACTTTTTTACCATTTTCTTCAAGTTTTTGCATAATGCGAAGCACGTCGATACCTCGTTCTCTCTCAAGTTCTTGAAGCTTAAGTAAAAACGAAAATTTCTCATCCTTAGCAATGTCATAAGTTTCAGTGTTTTTGCTTTCAGCCTGGATAGGAGTAAATTTTTTCTCTTTGGTGTCGTCTTTTTCTTCTTCAACGCTCTCTATATCTTGAATGCCCTTTTCATTCATCTCTTTTAGTATATTGACAGCATTTTTAGTATCTTCACCAGATAAAGTTATATTAAACCGCTCTTTTAGTGCATATTTAGCCCACTCCTCTTTAAACTCATCAACGCTCATATCACTATCAAGCAGATCAACAGTTCTTGAGTTTTGCATAAATAGCAGTTGGCGATTGCCACGATATTCATTTAAAAATTCATTTACAGTGTATGGGGTATCTCTTAAAATTTTTGGCTTATCATTGTCTGGTTTTGCTTGCTGACCTTGTATATATTCAACAAATAAACCCTTGCTTTCATTTATGAAATTTTTAAGATCTGATAACTGCTCGCTTGTAAAATCAGGATCATAGCCTCTAAGCTTTCCTATGATAGTGACTTTTGCTTCATCACCTTTTGTAAAGCCAGATAGTGGATATATGTGCCTATCATAAGCTGCAGCTTGAGCTTTTCTATCAAGCCTTGCGTATTTAGGAAAGCTCATACCATATCCCATATCGTTACTAAGTATCTCGTTTATATCGTTAAATTTAAACCCCATCTCACTAGCTATGTGTTCTCTAGACAGATAAGGATATGGTGAGCTAGAAATTTGCATTTTACTATCCTTAGTAAGTTTTAAACTACTCAACTATTTTTCAAAATTTATTTGAGTGAAATTTTCTTAGTTGATAAATCGTCTTTTAAATAATTTAGTTTATATATGACTTATCTCGACACAAAATGCTCCCCTGTTGATAAAATTTTACGGCACAACTTTTGCTTACTCTTTGAAGCTAAATTTCAAGGAGTAAGCTATGAAAGTCTCTTATAACTCCATCT
>NZ_CALACG010000084.1 GCF_937890585.1 uncultured Campylobacter sp. | reverse complement strand
CTTTTTCTTCTAGTACTTGAGCTTGGTTTAGATTGTCATTTAGCATTTTAGATATCTCAATACCTAAGGTATTAGTTACTTTTTCTACTTCACCATTTGCGTTTTCTATCCTAGAAGTAAAGTCTGATCTTCTATAGCTATCAAATACCTTTTGTATAACATTTAGATCACTACCTACTTTTACTTCCAGCACATCTAGCATTTTATTAAGCACATCTTTAAGCTCGACTAGTTTTGGGTTAGCTGGGTTTTGCGTGATACGAGCTTTTAAATTTCCACTCTCTATCTCTTTAGCTGTTGCTACTGACTGGTTAACAGCAGTGGCATCTTGATTAGCAGTGTCTTGGATCTTTTTGATGTTATCGTTTATTAGACGTGACATAACACCAAATTCATCTTTAGTTTTTACTTCTGTGATAACTGGTTCTTTGATCTCATAGTTTAGGAATTTAAAGAATGACACTAATGACTCAGATATAGCTGAGAGTGGTTTTAGTGATCTGCTAACTACAAATAAAAGAAGTGCAACAATGACTACTATAAATACTATTGATGAGATGATTTGTGAAATAAATGTCTTATTTAAGCTCTCGTCATAGTCTGTCCATGAGTTTGCAGAGCATACAAGCCAGTTTGCTTTTTCATAATGCTGGCAAGCAAGAACTCTCTCTGTGCCTCTAAGATTGTAAGTAAATGTCTTGTCGCCATTTTTCTTATACTCATTTGAGTAATCATCAATGATCTTCATAGCTTCGCTAGAGTCTGAAAGGACAAGGTCTTTATGAACAAAATGTATTATCTTTTTATGCTCTAGGTCAAATAAAGCTATCGCACTGCTTGGGGTTGGCTTGATCTTGTCAAGCTCTTCATCAAATTTATCCAAAGCGATATCAGCCCCCAAAACGCCCACAACTTTACCATTTACGACAACTTTTTTAGCGATAGAAATATTTAAAACACCAGCTGAACCCACATAAGGCTCTGTAAAGATGACGCCACCTTTTGCAACAGCCTCTTTATACCACACTCTAGTTCTAGCATCAAAATTTGTACTTTGGTCAAGCACTGAAAATTTACGTCCTTCGCCCTCAACATCAGCACTAAAAGTAGTTCCGTCATTTGCGTAGCCAAAGTAAAACTCAAAGAATTCAGTCACTTGGGCTGCATTCATGATCACACCTTTAAATTTCTCTTTATCCTCTAAAATGTCTGGATTGAGCTCGAGATATCTAACAAATTTTTCAACCTCTGCGATCTTACTATCAAAAAATGCGTTCATATAAAACTGTACGATTTTCGATGACGAAGTCTTGGTATCCTTCGCTAGATCATAAATATTCTCCTTAGTGTTCGTGTAGTTTATGGTAGAAAACACGCCTAAAGAGACAACTAAAAGCGCAACGATGATGAGCGCTATCTTATTTGCTGCCTTTTTCATCAGCAAACCTCCTTGTAAATATTTTGTAAATTTTAATAGTAGTATCGGTAAAAAATTTTATATGTTGATATCTTTAGAAGAAAAATTTGAAACAAATTTAGTTTTTTGCGTCAGCCAAAACTAGAGCAAAGAGGACTTTTACGCCGTCATCTTCTAGCTTCTTTTTGGCTTCAAGTATCGTTGTACCAGTGGTTACGATATCATCTACCAAAATAACTGGCGTGGTGATCTTTTTTAAAATTTTAAAATTTCTTGGATTGTTTTGTCTAAATTTAAGCTCCTTGCCACTGTAACTAACATTGCTTGTCGCATGCAGAGCGTGAAATATCGGTTTAAGGTTTTTAGCACGAAGTTCATTTGCCAAAATGGCTGTGTGTGAGTAGCCATTATGCACTCTATCGTCTATCGGCAGGGCATAAATTTGCTCTGGGAAACTAAAGCTTTTAGCAAATTTCTTAAATGCAAATTTGGCTAAATTTTTATAGATAAAAAGTCCGTGCATGTGGTGCTTTGAGTGGATGAGCTCCTTGATCTCGGAGTAGCCATAGAAGCTATAAATTTTAAAGCCCTCCAGCTCTCTTGCCACAGGGCTTGGCTCGCTTAAAATTTGCGAGCAGGTTTTACAAAATGTCTTTAGCGTAAAGCTCTTGCAAAACGCACAAAACATTAGCTATTTAAGATAGCAAGTGCTGTGCGCTTAACGGCGTCGTTGATGATATCTGTTAAAAATGGCTTAAACGCCCCGCCAGTGCGGATCAAAGCAAATTCGGTTTGATTATTTGAGATATTTTTCGTGATAGTTTGATCACCTTTTTGAATTTTAAGTGTGATATCTATCTTTCCCTTTGTATTATCACTGCCATATCCACTCATATTTGCAGTAAATTCATTAATAAAAATCTCAACTACAACGCCACCCATGCCGTTTATATTTGCACCGCGTGCTGTGAGCTCTTTTTTGAGCGCGTCAGCAAAGTACGTTGAAAGGTCGTTTTGAAGCACGACGTACTCTTCAACACTGCCCTTACTATCAGTAATTGTAGCTATAACACTTTTGTTTTTGCGGTTGTCGTGCACTGAGCTTATATATACTTCAAAGCCATTGCTTTTTTGGCTCACAGCAGCCTTATATTGGTCAAATGCAACTATGTTTTCAATAGGCGCGCAACCGGTCAAAAATAGGACAAAAATCCCAAAAATGGTTAGAAATTTAAATTTATTCATCGTTTTTCCTTTTAAAGTTTACTTATCTCGTCGGCCACTTTTATCGCAGCTTGCTTGACAAGAAGCGCGATAAAGAAGTCAAACTGCCCAGACTGCGTGGCCTCTAGCTTTTCCACATGGTGCTTGGTTGATATTGGCAAGCTCTTTTTGAAATTTATATTTGAAAGCGACAAAACGCCTTTTAGTTGGCCGTTTAAAATCTCCGAGCTTCTTTGGTAGTTGCCCCTAAGCTCATCAAACCTAAAATCAAGCCTGTACGTGTACGGCGATGTTTGAGTATCCACGACCACGATGCCACGAGAATTTAGCTCACGCTGCAAAAATAGATAAAAAAGCACTTCAAGGCGAGGGTTTGAGCTAAAGACTACGCTGCTGCCATCAAGCCTTGTGTAGTAAATCGACCTTGCGCTCCTTCTAGCGTCCACTATCCTATGAAAATAGACCTTTTTTAGCCCGACGTTTATGTCGATCATATTTTTTTCCAAGCAGCAGTTTATCGCTACGTCGCTTTTATACTTGACGCCGTTTATAAAGACGCCATCGCCCCTGCCTTTGCACGCGCTGCAGTCGGCTGGTATGCGTAAAACCTCTTCAAAATAGGTCTTATCTTGGCTGCTTATGCTCGCACTTTGCACACCGTCTATGCCCTCACAAGAGAGACAAAGGCTCGCTTTTGCCGAGCAACCTGATATAAAAAATACCGCAAATATCGCTAATAACGCTGTTCTTAACATCTCGCTTCCTTTTGCTCTTTTTGTTTTTTGCGAAGGTTTTTCACGCTCTCTCCTGCTATGCCGTAGTTATTGGTGTCGATCTCGTCGATGATGACGACCGTGTTTTTAGCGCTTCTGCCTAAAATTTCGCTGATCAAATTTGTAACTCCGCTTATCATCTTCTCTTTTTGCTCCACGCTTGGGCTATCACCCTCTTTTGTCACGCAAATTTTCACAAACGGCATAGAACTCCTTTTTGTAAATTTAGTATTTAAACCTATCAAAACAGCATAAGACAAGTCATAATGTCGTGAGATGATTTTGGATGTTGCGCATAAATTTTCGATCAAGATAGGACAAATAGTCCATCGAAGAGAGAAAATTTAAAGCTCATTCAAAGGCGCTCACGACACGCCGTTAGTCTATTTTTAGGACGGATAAGAACGCCTCTTGCGGCAAATTCACCTTACCTATCGCCTTCATACGTTTTTTACCCTCTTTTTGCTTTTCAAGCAACTTTCTCTTACGAGTGATGTCGCCACCGTAGCACTTGGCTGTGACGTTTTTACCCATTGATTTTACGGTTTCGCGAGCGATGATCTTGTTGCCAATGCTAGCTTGTATCGCCACCTCAAAAAGCTGGCGTGGCACGATCTCTTTCATCGCCTTTACAAAGTCCCTGCCCTTTGTCTGCGCCTTGCTCTCAGGCACGATGATAGAGAGCGCATCGACCGTCTCGCCGGCCACTTTTACATCAAGCTTTACTAGATCGCCCACGCGGTAGTCACTTGGTTCATAATCAAAGCTCGCGTAGCCTTTGGTGCTTGACTTTAGTTTGTCATAAAAGTCCATCACGATCTCATTCATCGGTATGTCATACTCGAGTAAAACGCGGTCAGTCGTGATGTAGTCCATCTTTGTTTGTATGCCACGGCGGTTGTTTAAAAGCGTGATTATGTTGCCTAAAAACTCGCTTGGCGTGATGATAGTCGCTTTCACGTATGGCTCAAGGATTGAGTCTATTTTATTGACTGGTGGTAGCTGGCTTGGGTTTTGAATTTTTAAATTTAGCCCGTCAGTTTGCTGCACTTCGTAAGTCACAGTCGGTGCTGTAGCGATGAGATCAAGGTCAAACTCGCGTTCCAGCCTCTCTTTAACGACCTCCATGTGCAGTAGTCCCAAAAAGCCGACCCTAAAGCCAAATCCAAGCGCGACCGAGGTCTCTGGCTCGTAGCTAATGGAGCTGTCATTTAGCTTTAGCTTATCCAGCGCGTCACGCAGATCTTCAAATTTATCAGTTTCAATAGGATAAAGCCCCGCAAATACAAACGGCTTAGCCCTCTCAAAGCCGCCAACTGGCTCTTTTAAGGGATTTCTTGACTGCGTTATCGTATCTCCAACTTGCACATCGCTAACGTTTTTAAGCCCCAAAACCACGATGCCAACCTCGCCAGCGCTAAGCGTTTTAGTCTTGATCGGTGCGATAGGATTTGGATACATAAGGTCAAGCACGATGTGTTTTTTACCTGTGCCCATGACCAAAATTTCATCATTTTTTGAAATTTCACCATCATAAACACGCACAAGAGCAAGCGCGCCAAGGTAGTTGTCAAACCAACTATCATAAATGAGCGCCTTTGTAGGCTTGCTAGCATCGCCATTTGGCGCAGGAATTCTCGTAATAATCGCCTCAAGCAACTCTTTTATACCGATACCACTTTTTGCACTCACCTCGATCGCTCCAGAGCAGTCAAGGCCGATGATATGCTCGATCTCGTCCTTTACTCTAGCAGGGTCAGCCGCTGGCAGGTCGATCTTGTTGATGACTGGGATGATCTCTAGGTTGTTTTCAAGTGCGATGTAGACGTTTGCGATAGTTTGCGCCTCAACGCCTTGGCTGGCGTCCACCACAAGTAGCGCGCCCTCGCAGCTAGCTAGGCTACGGCTCACCTCGTAGCTAAAGTCTACGTGGCCTGGGGTGTCTATCAAATTTAGAACAAAATTTTGCCCATTTAGTGCGTAGTTTAGGCGGACAGACTGGGCTTTGATCGTGATACCACGCTCTTTTTCGATATCCATCGTGTCCATGATCTGCGAGCTCATCTCACGGTCGCTAACAGCGCCACACTCCTGAATGAGGCGGTCAGCAAGCGTGCTTTTGCCGTGGTCAATATGAGCGATGATGCTAAAGTTTCTAATGTTTTTCATATAAGCTTTACTTTTTCTGAGAATTTGGGCTTTATTTTGCCTAAAGTTGATTTAAACACTAATAAATGTATTTTTATCATTTCCATATATTTTTCGCTAAAATGCCGTCTAAAACTTTCAAAAAAGAGGGCTTATGTCGAAGTGGCAGTATGAAAACGATGTTGATGACTATGTAAAGGCTATTTTTAAAAATTTAGGACTTAAAAAATCGCGTGATTTTAACGAAAAACAAGCGATGACACCCTATTTAAAGGAGGCATTAAAAGGTTCAGCTAAAACAAAAGCTAAAGAAAATTTTGGGGTTCCAGATTTTAGCTTGGAAATTTATAAAATTCCCGTAATTATAGAAAATAAATTCGGTTTGAAAAAATTAGTCGCGAAAGACAAAGACGAGATGAAATTTGATGACAAGTCCATATCAGGCTACGCTGTAAATGGCGCACTTTATTATGCTCGTTCAATAATCGCAAGTGGCAAATATCATGAAGCCGTTGCGATCGGTATCGCTGGTGATAGTGAAGAAAACCTACAAATTTGCGTATATTTTGTTTGGGGTAGCAGTGAATTAACGTTTAAATTTATGGATAATTATAAAACTTTAAATTTCCTAGAAAATAAAAAGAGTTTTGAAAATTTTTATAAAGACGCCAAAT
>NZ_CALACG010000083.1 GCF_937890585.1 uncultured Campylobacter sp. | reverse complement strand
GCTGTGAGCTTAAACTTGCCTTGTCATCTGGCGAGCTCTCATCCATCGCGACTTTTAAGTCTATGCGGTCAAGCACTGGGGCTGAAATTTTGGCTTTGTAGTTTTTTATCTCGTTTTCACTGCATTTGCAGTTTAGGTTGCGTGAGAATAAATTTCCACAAGGGCAGGGATTTTGTGCGGCTACGAAGATAAATTTGGTCTCGTAAGTCACTTTTGAATTTACCCTTGCGATGTGGATTTGATTGTCTTCAAGTGGCTCTCTTAGGCTTTCTATTACCTGTTTAGGAAAGTGTGGGAACTCATCAAAAAATAGCACTCCGCCATTTGCAAGTGCGATCTCGCCGATCTTTGCGACGTTTGAGCCACCGCCAAAGATCGAGCTTTTTGTCGAGGTGTGGTGCGGCGAGCGAAAGACTCTAGTGCTTGTAAATTCGCTATCTTGCAAATTTAGCGAGCGGTAGGCTGCGGATTTTAGCACCTCTTCTAGGCTTTGTGGCGCCATGATATAGACGAGGCGTTTTGCGCACATGCTCTTGCCGCTGCCTGGGCTACCTTCAAATAGGATATTGTGCATGCCAACGGCTGCGATGACGCAGGCTCTTTTAGCTCTTTCTTGACCCAAAACGTCCTTAAAATCAAGCTCGAAGTTTAAATTTGGAACATATCTTTTGCCACCAATTTCTATCACATTTGAAAATAGCTCGTGCGTGGCGCTAAAATGCGTGCTTTTAGCAAATTCTGCGTCACTAAAAAACTTGATCGCCTCTTCTAGTGTGCTAACGCCATAAACCTCTAAATTTGGTATCATCGAGGCTTTGGCGGCTATCTCACTAGGCACTAAAATTTTTGCCTTTTGCACCTGCGTGCTTAAAAAAAGCAGGATTGAAAACAAATTTGCCGTGCTTTTTACACTGCCGTCAAGTCCAAGCTCGCCAAAAACAAAAATTTTCTCCAAGCTTTTTGCTTTTTGAAGAGCGATGAGAAGCGCGATACTTAAATCAAAATGCGAGCCGCTTTTTGGTAGGTCTGAGGGGGATAAATTTATGGTTATTTTTTGCGCTGGAAAGGCAAAGTCAAGCGCTAAAAGTGCCGCCTTTACGCGCTCTGTACTCTCTTTGATACTTGTGCTTGCAAGACCCACGATACTAAAGCCAGGAAGCCCACGCGAAAAGATAGACTCAACATCAATGATCTTTAGTCCGTCGCCGTATGTAGCACATTTTAGGGACTTCATGATGTCTTTTCTTTTTTTTGCTTTTTGTATTCCTTGTCGAATTTTTTGCGTTTGTTAAAGCCTATTTTTTCTATAAAAAGATGTCCGTCTAGGTGGTCATTTTCATGTTGGATAGCGATCGCTAGTAGCCCGTCAGTTTTTAAGGTCCGCTCTTTGCCAAAGCGGTCTTGAAATTTAATGCTAACGACCTCACTTCGCTTAACGTCCTCGTAGTAGCCAGGCACGCTAAGGCAGCCCTCTTGATAGACGCACTCGCCCTCACGTAGCTCAAATTTTGGGTTTATGATCTCGATTAAATTTTCTTTATCTTGCACACCCTCTTCGTTGGCTAAATTTATGATGAAAATTCTCTTTGCAACGCCTATTTGTATAGCTGCAAGACCGATGCCTTCTTTTGCGATCATCGTCTCGTACATATCATCAAGAAGTTTGTGAAGCTTCTCATCGAAGACTTCGACCTCTTTTGAAATTTCATAAAGTTTTTTATTTGGATAGGATAAAACTTCTAGGATCAAACTAATTCTCTGCTTTCTCGTCTAAAAATAGTGGCTCATTTAGGTCTTGGTTGGTCTCTAGCTTGTCAAGTGCGTGAGATAGCAGCTCTTCGGTGCTCTTTGTCTTTGAGATCATGCTTGAGACGATCTGCACATCTAGTTTGCACTCTTCGTTGTCGATCTTCCATGGCATAGATGAGAGCATGTTTAAAATTCTAGCGCACGCTTGCTTTGTGCCGTTTTCGTCGGTGTATTTCATCACCATAGCAAAGCAGCCATCGCCGTAGTGTGCGACTATATCGCTCCTACGTGAGGTTCTTAAAAGAAGTTGCGACATGCTTTTAAGCATATTATTTCGCTCTTTTAGGTTGCTGATGCGATTTGTAAATTTATTTTTTACTTTTACCATTAAAAACGATGCATTGTAGTTGTATCTTTTAACGGCCTCAACTTCACTTTGGATGGTGGCTAGAAAGAATTTCTTGTTATAAACCTCATAGCTTGTGTCGTAAATAGATTGTTCTTCGATGGTTTTAAACATCTTGCCTATTTCTTCATAGCTTATTTTAATCACATCGAGATGTTTATCCATGAGGTCGTTTAGTTTGATAAGGTCTTGGTTAAAGGCGCTTAGGACATTTTGCAAAGCAAGTATATTGGTGTTTGTTTTAAGTGCCTCCATGCGCTTTTGTACTAGGCCTCTCATAACATTTAAATTTTTATAGATTAGCACAACCGCTTGAAGCATGCCTTTTATCTGGATAAAGCCTTGTTTGATCTCTTTTTCGATAGAGATGTTGCCATTTGTAGGCACCGAGCTTTCAGAATTTGCCACGATGATATCGCCGATCTCTTTTCTAAATTCTTCAGGTTGATTATCAAGCATCTTTTCAAAATAGATAGAGTAGTTGTTTGGCGTAGATGGGACGTTGTCGCCGCTTAGTTCGTTTAAAACACCCTCTGAAAATTTATAGATATTTGCCTTTTCTTTTTTAATGGAATGTTTTGGTTCAACCGCTTTTCTCTTTGGTTCTGGGGCGTTATCTATCTTTATCACTTTAGGCCTTACTTAAAACTTTTCTCCAAAATTTTATCGACAAGTCCGTACTCTTTAGCTTCGGCTGAGCTCATAAAGAAGTCACGCTCAGTGTCTTTTACGATCTTGCTTAGCTTTTGGCCTGTATTTTTTGCCAAAATTCCATTTAAAATTTCTTTTAAACGTAAAATTTCACGTGCTTGTATCTCAATATCAGTCGCTTGTCCTCTAGCACCGCCAAGTGGTTGGTGTATCATGATACGAGAATTTGGCAGCGCATATCTCTTTCCAGGTGCGCCACAGCTTAGCAAAAATGCACCCATACTAGCGGCCTGACCGATGCAGATCGTGCAAACATCTGGCTTTATGTAGTTCATCGTGTCATATATGCTAAAGCCACTTGTTATCACGCCGCCTGGTGAGTTTATGTAAAGGTATATATCTTTATCTGGATCTTCAGCCTCTAAAAATAGCAGCTGAGCGACGATAGAAGCAGCCATGCCGTCCTCTATCTCGCCACTTAGCATAACGATCCTGTCTTTTAAAAGACGGGAGTATATATCATAGCTTCGCTCACCTCTGCTAGTTCTTTCAACTACGACAGGAACGTAATAGCTCATTATTCAGCCTTCTCTTTTTTGCTTGCTTTTTTCTCGTCTTTCTCTTTGTTGAAAAGCTCGCTAAATAGCTTCTCTTCGATCATCGACATCTTTATAGCTGGAAGCATGCCTTGGTTGCGGTACATCTCAAGGTGCGCTTTTGGATCTTGACCGCTTCTATATGCCTCAAAATAGATCGCTTGAACGACCTCTTGATCGCTCACTTTCACGCCTCTTACGCGAGCTAGCTCATCTATGATGAAAGTTAGGCGAACGCTATTTTCAGCGTCTTTTCTATACTCGTCACGTTTTTTAGCTAGAGCGTCTTTGTCCTCTCTAAATTTCTTCATATCATCTGGAGTAAATGAGCTCCATGCGTTTCTAAACTGCATATCGATCTCTTGCTCGACGATATTTTTTGGCACGTCAAATTTAAATTTCTCAACCGCAGCTTCAGCAAATTTTGGTTTTAGCTCTTCGTTTATAAGCTTATAAATTTTCTCTTGGCGAATTTGCTCTTTTATGCGCTCTTCAAGTAGCTCTTCAGTTGGTTTTTCTTCATTTGGAAGGATAGTTTTTAGCATCTCTTCGTCTAGTTTTTCAGGGATATTTCTCTCTTGAATTTCATGAAGTTTGACTTTAAAAACAGCGTCTTTGCCAGCTAAATGTGCAGCGCCATAGTTCTCTGGAAATTTAACCTCGATATCTTTTTCGCCGCCAGCTTTTATGCCTACCATGCCATCTTCAAAGCCTGGGATGAATTGATTTGAGCCGATCTCAAGCACGTAGTTTTCAGCCTTACCACCTTCAAATGCAACGCCATCAACAAAGCCTTCAAAGTCAAATTTAGCAAAATCGCCAACTTTTAGGCCTCTTTTGCTCTCTACTTTTTCAAGTGGAGCTATCATTTTTAAAAGTTCAGCTTTTTTCTCATCGATATCTTTTTTCAAAACGCGTGGGTTTGAAAACTCAGGTATCAAGCTCTCATAGCCACTCACATCGACGCTTGGTTTAAATGATACTGTTAGCTCAACGTCGATCTTGTCATCTTTTTTGTCAAATTTTGAAACGATAGGCTCGCCGATAAGGTCGTCATTTTTCTTGCCTGCTTGTTTGATAGCCTCTTCGACTACATCTCTTAAGACATCTTGCTCAGCGTCGTTTGTTAGCTCTTTCTCGTAGCGTTTTAGCACGACAGCGACTGGCACATGGCCTTGTCTAAAACCATCTACTTTCATAGTTTTTGCTGCTTTTTTTGCTAGTTTTTCTACGCTAGACTTTATAGCATCTGCACTTACAGTCGTGCTTGCTAGGGTATTTACGCTATCTAGAGCTTTTGTTTTGATTTCCATCGAATTCCTTTATGAATACAAATTTTTAGCCCAAAATATAGCAGAATTTTCCTTATTTCATTGTAAATTATAGATATAAAAGGCGTTTTAACGTAGAATTTGGCGATAAAATTATGGAGAAAATTTATGCAAGAGAGTTTTGAAAATTCAGTTAAAAATATGCTAACTATCATCGGTGAAGATCCAAACAGAGAGGGGCTTATCAAAACCCCAGAGCGCGTTTATAAAGCTTTTAAATTTCTAACTAGCGGATACGATCAAGACCCAAAAGAAGTCCTTGGTGACGCTCTTTTTACTAGCTCAAACAACGAGATGGTTTTAATGCGAAACATCGAGTTTTACAGCCTTTGTGAGCACCATTTGCTGCCAATAATTGGCCGTGTGCATGTGGCGTACATCCCAAATGGCAAGGTCGTTGGCCTTAGTAAAATTCCACGCATGGTAAATATCTACGCCAGACGCCTACAAATTCAAGAGCAGATGACCGAGCAGATCGCAAAGGCGCTTGAGGACGTTATCGCTCCAAAAGGCGTTGGAGTAGTCGTCGAGGCTAGGCACATGTGCGTTGAGATGAGGGGAGTTGAGAAGATAAACTCGACTACCACGACTTCGGCGCTTAGAGGCTGCTTTATCAAAAACGCAGACACAAGGCGGGAGTTTTTTTCGCTGATAAATTCGCCTAGGGAAACGCATTTTTGAGCTTAGAGCGTATAAATTCAAGGCTTAAAGAGGGCGTGAAGCTCTCAAATACCTTCGGTGTCATCACAAAGATCACAGCTACTACGATAGAGATCACCGGACTTCGCCCAAGTATCGGCGACATCGTGCGCATAGTGGCAAAAGACAAGAGCAAAAACGGCCTTGGCATGGTCACGCAGATAAAGACAGATGGCGCTTATATCAGTCCATTTGGCTTTGTCGAGGGTTTTAGGATAGGCGACTTTGTCTATGAGAGCGATCAGGGCATGAGCATACCAGTGGGGCCAAATTTACTTGGTCGCGTGGTCGATCCATTTATGAAGCCAATTGACGGCAAGGGGGCGATCGATACGACTGAATATATGCCGATCATGAGAGCGCCCATAGATGCGATGAAAAGGGGGCTTATAAACGAGCCTTTTAGTGTTGGCATAAAGACGATAGATGGGCTGCTTACTTGTGGCAAGGGGCAAAAGTTGGGGATTTTTGCAGGTTCAGGCGTGGGCAAATCAACCCTCATGGGCATGATCGTAAAAAATACTCTAGCTCCCATAAAAGTAGTCGCGCTAATAGGCGAGCGTGGCCGTGAGGTGCCTGAATTTATCGAAAAAAACCTAGGCGGCGACCTAGAGGGCACGGTAATCATCGTAGCGACAAGTGATGATAGCTCACTCATGCGAAAATACGGCGCCTTTTGTGCGATGAGCGTGGCTGAATACTTCAAACAGCAGGGCAACGACGTGCTTTTCATCATGGATAGCGTGACACGTTTTGCGATGGCGCAGCGTGAGATCGGCCTTGCGCTTGGCGAGCCACCGACCTCAAAGGGCTATCCGCCAAGCTCGCTCACACTCTTGCCACAGCTAATGGAGCGCGCCGGCAAAGAGGAGGGCAAGGGCAGTATCACGGCGTTTTTCACCGTGCTAGTCGAGGGCGATGATATGAGCGACCCGATAGCTGACCAAAGCCGCTCTATCCTAGACGGCCACATCGTGCTAAGCCGCGAGCTAACGGACTTTGGCATATACCCACCTATCAATATCCAAAACTCGGCCTCGCGTGTCATGGGCGACGTGATCGGCAAAGAGCACAAGCTAAATGCGATGAAATTTAAGCGCCTTTACTCGCTTTTAAAAGAAAATGAAGTTTTACTTCGCATCGGCGCATATCAAAAGGGCAGCGACAAGGAGCTTGACCTTGCGATCTCGAAGAAAGAATTTATGGAGAGCTTTTTAAAACAAAGCTCAGAAGAGGCCTTTGCGCTTGAAGAGGTTGAAGAGTTGCTTGATAAGATCAATCAGTAAATTTCTCTATAAATTTGACTACTAAAA
>NZ_CALACG010000082.1 GCF_937890585.1 uncultured Campylobacter sp. | reverse complement strand
TGTTGTATAATTTTTTAAAATTTGAATATCAAAAAAATTATAAATTTTTTCTAGTTCTGTTTGCTCTAGATTATTTATATCTTCCAATAAGTCCTTTGCATCTATTAGACTTTTCTCAATATCTATACTATATTTGTTTCTCCACTCATCAAAGCTACTATCGCGCGGACTAGGTTTGTCTAGCAAATACAAAATTTTGATTTGAAAATCTGGCTTCGTTTCTAAAATTTTAAGCGTATTGTCTATTTTTGCTTTTGTTTTTGTTGAAGTAATTTGGATAAAAATTTTATTTTTATAATCTACTAAGTCTATATACGCTGCATTTTTATTTTCAGTATTAGCATTTTCAAGGTTATATCCATATATGGCATTTAGCATTTCTCTATAAAGATTCTCTGAATATATATTTAAAGAATAGTCACTAAGACTTTGCTTGTGCTCCATCTCGTACTTAAGTATAGCTATACCTTTAGTTATACTATCTATAATTTCTTTTCTAATCACACGATACTCCTAGTATATAGGATTATACATCATTTTATATAATTATGTGCTAAAAAGCACCTTTATATCTCTTACCACTTCCTCGCTCATATCGCTAGCTAATTGCTCTTTTGCCTTTACAAAGCTAGCACTAGCTACATACTCGCTAAAAGCTTTCTCAAGATATGGGTTTGCCTTTGTGCCAGGGTGATTTACGCTTTTGCCAAAAATTTGGCCGCTCTTTTTGTTTGCAAGAGCCTTCATCTTTTTTGGTTTTATAACATGTGGCCTTGTACCAAAATATACAAATTTAGCATAAGATACAAGAGCGCTATTGCCAACGCCTATACTAAGATCATTCGATCTATCGTCAAATACTTTTATGTCTTTTTTTAAATTTCCACCATTATACCCTTCGTCATTTCCAGGTCCAACAGGTGCTATCTTATGCGCTCTATATCTTACCCCTGAGCCTATGCGAAATAAAAACCTTTTTAAAGCACTATTAAAATTCATTAAAACCTACTAAGCTCTCTTTTTGGCTACATACTCTACGCAATCGCTAAATTCTCCGCTAAATTTTTCACCACTATCAAAGAAAAAATCATGCTCGCTTCCATCATCTATTGCAGTCTTTACATACTCTATAAAGCTGGTAAGGTCGCCTACACATGAACATACATCAGCACTTTTATCCTTTAGGCTTTTATCGCTTGTTATAATAAGTTCTATGCCACTATCAAAAACAAAATATTTCATATCTTGCTAAATTTCTTATATATGAGCTCAAAGGCATCTTTAAAGCTCATTTCTCTAGTAAATTTTTCATTATCTATATCGCACTCAAATTCGCAAATCTCTTCAAAAATTGCTTCATTTTTAACTAGTTCTAGGCGCTCTTTACTAAAACTTATACAAAAAGCGCCATTAAAGAGCCCATTTTTTAAACAAAAAGTGGCAAAGCCATAAGCTTTGTTAGCCTTTTGGCTATACTCATCTTCTTTCCACGTTATACCATGCTCATGTATGCCCCATTCGCAAGGCGTGCTATCATAAAAAGCTATATATAGATCCATCTTTCTCATTTTTGCCACCATCGCTTAATAACCTCTCTCTTTTGCATAATCGACTGTTCTTTAAAATATTTTTCAAGCCCCTTTGGATGGTTTAAAGCAAGTAACCATTATATCACCGTCAAAAACCATAAAAAAGCCATTTTGACTTATAGCGTTTGTCTTGCTCTCCTCGCCTTTTTTTGGGAGCCACAGCCATTATAGAATTTAAAGCTTTAACTATGCTTTGCGAGGTTGTCTCTTTGTGTTTTTCAAAAACATGCGTATTGCCCCTTTTTAGCACCCTCTCCACGCCCATTTTATCTATGTGTCTTATGATCTCGTCTTTGCCCGGTGCTTCGCTGGCTCTCATTGTCACGCCATCAATTTTCATGCTTATTATCCATTTAATCGATCTTGATTCTGTATTTTAAAATATATAGTGGTTAGTATATATGCGCCTATTGGATTTATTGTTGGTTTTTTATAAAAATAGAATCTATTATAAATTCAAATGGTGCCCGAGGTCGAGATCACATTATTGCGTAAAATACTGAAAATGTGGTTTTTTATACTTTAATCTTTGCTTAACTCCGTTTTAACTCCGTAAAAATATTTTATTTTTTCGGTTCGTTTCCATTTGTAACATTTTTGTGTTAAAAAAATTCAATCGTGCTAAGCCAGTTATTATTTATGTTATGCGTGATCTTTGATATTATCGCTCTTAGTGTTTTTGGCTCGTCCTTTAGCTTGATATTGATATACCCACCTGCAAAAAAAGGGCGACCATGTATCGACACAGTACCAGCCAATACGCTATTTTTTTGCCTCTTTAGCTTTGCCTCTGCTTTTGATAGTGCTTCTGCTTCATCACGTGCAAAGTCGCTAAATTTAAGCACCGGTGTTCCCACTCCTACCTTTGAGACGACTGATTTATTTTTTTCGCTGTCAAACCATTTTATCTCACAAGCATTATACTTTTTTGTGTGATTGATTTGGTAGTTTAGATCGATGATCTCGTCTTCGACTATGGTGTATTCTACTCGGTCATGATCCTTGTCTTTGTCTATGAAAATGAGCGTTTTATTTTTCACGCAAAAGGTTATTTCGAGATCGTCAGCTATCTTTTTACAAAACGCGCAGTCGCTTAAGTCGTATTGCTCGATGTCGCCTACCTCATCCATTCGATTAAAATCGATCTTGATGTTATAGCCATTTTCTTTGGCAATCGATCTTAAAATTTGCTCGTAGCTTTGAGCTTTAAAAGTTCGGTTCTTTTTTTCGCGAAAAGCTTTAAAAAAATTTGCCGATATTGCCTCGATCTCGTAGCTTTGCTTATAGTTATACTTTATCGTGGCGATCGTAAAATCACCCAAAAAAGCGCCGTCAATGTAAATTTTAATCTCGTCTTCTTCTCTTGGCAGTGGTGCGCTCCAGTGCATAAGCACATTTAAAACATCACTCTCGTCACTCTCGTAGTCATCTATGCCTATATCGATCCATGGTATCTCATCCGTTTTATCTACGCCGTTATATAAAATTTTAATTTGTGGCGCTCTATATCCTGCTATTCCCATAAGTATTTAGCCTTTTTTTCTTCTTGTGGCTCGATGCTTGGTAAATTTACCTCATCACCGCTTTTTAACTTTGTTTTGTGTAAAAGATGCTCGTTCTCTCTTAGAAATTCACTATAAACGTTTTGATCTAAAGATCCGTAAATTTTAAAACATATCATGTCTAAACTCTCATCATCTTTTGCTATATAAATTTTCATTTTTTCAACTCCTGCGAAAATATATACTCCGCCTTAGCTAACACTGCATCGCTTATCTTTAGCGCCTCTGTGTCAAGATCGGATAGTTTTCGTAAATAAAAAAAGCTCCTGCCATCTTTTGCGACTGCTTGACCTGTCAAAAATCCGCTTGTGTTGCCTTTGTTCTGCCTTGTTTTGGTAAGCCCTCTAACATAGAAATGCCGCCCTTTTGGTATGCCGTAGTCATATCCTTTTGGTCTTGCGTGAGCTTCGAGCATGAAAGGCGTTATCGCTTTTGGCATGGCAAATATTTTGATACTTAGGTCATCTGCCCTTGCTCCGCGTCTTACAAGATGCTTTTTATCAAGGTATCGCTTTTTTATCGATACTCTTTTTGCGATTAGCTCTCTTTGTTCTTTTGATACTTTTGTAAGCGTTCTATTCATCGCGTTTCTTAATACCCTTGTGACCTCTTTGCTGAATTGATTAAAATCGCTCATAGTAAATAGCCTGAAATTCTAATTTTTTTTGTGTAATACCAAATACCATTAAAAAAGAGTTTGACAAAGTTATCGGTGCTTTGTGTCATCGAGTAGATAAGTATATAGTTGCCTCGCACGAGGTCAAAGGCTGAAATTTTAAGCGGTATGGCTTGTTTTACTAGCTCTTCAAATCCGCTAAATTTAAGCACGTCATCGAGCAATATAGTAGCTTCAAAGCTAAATTCCTCATCATATCCGCCTAGATGTGTATATACTGGTCTTGTGATTGTGTTTTTCTTGTCATAATTCACGCTTAAATTTTTCTCTATGCCTGCTACGTTGTCATCTATACTAAAAACATATTTATCAATCGTTATTATCCTCATATCTACCCCTTAGTCGCCATAACTATAGCTCGAGTTTTGCACCGCTTTGGCTACCGCCTGCGGCGTGGCGTTTGACCCGCTCATCGTGATATTTACTACTTTGTTGTCGTTGATAGTCTGATTTTTATTGTTCGCTGCGTTTTGTCTTTTAGCTTCCGCGTTCTCGCTTATCGCTCCGCTTGTGCTTTGCGTTTTTGGCTTGCTATCGTAAAATAAATTTAAAGGGTTATACCAACTGCGCTCAACGCCATCGCCAACGCCTAGCCCCTCTTTTATGCTTTTTGTGATGTCAAGGTTCTTGGCGCTATCTATAAGCGTGTTTATGCCATTTATAGCTGTCGTTATAAATTCGATTAAAAGCTTTATCGGTGTTAAAACAAAGTTGATCGCTCCTGCCACTACCTCGCCAAATTTAGCCCCTGCGTTTGTTAGCCCCTCGATCTCCTCTTTTGTGGCACTACTCTGTCCAAAAAGCGAGCTAAAAAAGCTTGAAATTTTAGAAAATATAGGCATTAATGGCGAGAAAGCTGTTTTAACGGCTGTAAAAAAGCCATTAAATATGTCTGTAACTGGTGCTATATTTTTTCTTAGTCCCTCAAAAAAGCCAGTAAAAAAGGCTTTTACATGATCCCAATATTTATAAATTAGCGCTCCAGCCGCTGCGATCGCTGTTAATATAAGACCGATTGGATTACTTAAAAATGCAAGGCTTAGCGCTCTAAAGCCTAAAACTATCTTTTTAAGCCCTCCGACAAATCCTAGAGATGTACCGCCTGCTGTTTTTGTCGCTAGACTAAAACTATTTAACGCCTTGCTAGCAAGCGCCGTAAGTGTAGCTTTTGCTTTCATTGTGATACTACATTGCGACAAAGATGCATTAAGTTTTACGCAGTCAAAAGGCAATAGCATTAAAATTTTACGGTAGCCGCCAAACGAGATCGTAAATAGTGCAAAGGCTGCCCTTGCTGCTGTCATAAATGCATTAAATCCTAAAAACGCAGCAACGCTAAGACCTATCTTTTTAACAAGCTCTTCGTTGTTTTGTGCAAATTCGGTTATTTTTTTTATAAAGCCATTGATCTTTTCTATTGCCGTGCTAACATATGGCAGAAAAACATTGCCGATACTTATGCCAAGTGAATTTAACGTGTTTTTCATTAGCTGGATTTTGTTCGCGACGGTGTTGCTTCTAGCTTGGAATTCTTTCTCATTTGAGCCTAAAAATTTCTCCTTGCTGCTAACCTCATCAAGCGACTTTTTATAGACATCCATACCACTTATAAGCGTTGCAATGTCGCTATCATAGTTTGTTCCCATGATAGTTGTAAGTAGAGCGCCTCTCCTTTGTGGCTCAACCTTGCTCATTGCTTCCAAAAATTGCAATACTGCGCCTTGCGCGTCTGTTTTCATCGCTTTTGCAAATTTATTAACACTTAGCCCAGTTTCTTCAAATGCTTTTTGCTTATCTTCGCTTAAAGAGCTTAAATTATTTAATTTTTTTAGCAAAGCTTCGGATGCGGTCGCCGCAGTCTCTGGCGCTTTACCGAGCGATATAAATGTAGATGCGAGCGCGGCGGTTTGTTCTTTTGCTAAGCCTACTTGTTTGCCGATGCCTGCGATCCTTTTCATAACCTCAACTATTTCGCCGGCTTTGGCGGCGTTGTTGTTTGATAGGTGGTTTATAGCATCCATCATCTCGCCAGTTTCATCAAGGCTTAGCGATAAAATATTTTTGATCTTGCCGATCGTGTCGCCTGCGTTCTCTGC
>NZ_CALACG010000081.1 GCF_937890585.1 uncultured Campylobacter sp. | reverse complement strand
TTTAATAAAACCTTTGTTAAACTCTGACAAACTTTTTCACGGCGTGAAAAAGTCGTGAAAAAGTATTGAAAAGATTGTGATGAAAATTTTAGGAATCGATCCAGGCACGAAAAATTGCGGTTACGCGATACTTGAAAAGAGTAAATTTAAAACTACTCTTCTTGAAGCTGGGCTTATAAAGATAAAGCCAAACACGCTTCAATACCAAATAACAGAACTTTGCGAGGGGCTTGACCTCATCTTTAAAAACCATAAATTTGACGAGGTCGCGATAGAGGACATCTTCTTTGCCTACAACCCAAAAACGGTCTTAAAGCTAGCTCAGTTTCGCGGGGCGCTTAGTCTTAAAATTTTGCAGCTTCATGGGGATTTTGCCGAATACACGCCACTTCAAGTGAAAAAGACGGTCACTGGTAAGGCAAAGGCTGACAAAGAGCAGGTGGCATTTATGGTGAAGAAAATTTTAGGCATAAACAAAGAGATAAAACCCCTTGACATCACCGATGCGATCGCGATCGCGCTAACTCATGCGAATAATTTAAGAATAAACTAAATTTGATAGGAAAAATATGGCAACACTAAAAGCTTTACTAATCGGTGATGTGAAAAACTACGGCTCGCAAAATGCGACTGATAAGCTAAATTTACCTTGGAGTTCGGCTATTTTTAAAGTAGCTCAAAATGGCGAAATCTTCGCAAATGAGCTTGGCTTTGAGGGCGATAGCGTCGCTGATACGAAGCACCACGGCGGCCCTGAAAAGGCAGTCTTTGCAAATTCTTTTGCAAACTACGCCGAGTGGGAGAAATTTTTAGGATTAAAAAATATGGCTTATGGGGCGATGGGGGAGAATTTATGCGTTTATGGGCTTGATGAGAGCTGCGTTTATGTGGGCGATATTCATAAGATCGGCTCGCTTGTGCTTCAAGTATCACAGCCTAGAAAGCCATGTTTTAAGCTTTCAAAAAGATGGGGCAATGAAAATATGGCTACTCATATCTTTGAAACAGGCCTTACTGGCTGGTACTACCGCGTTCTTACGCCAGGCTCGTGCAAAGCAGGTGACATGATAGAGGTTGTAGAAAGTGACCCAGTTCATATGAGCATTTTAGAGATAAATAGGCTATTTTACGCGCCAAGTGAAAATTTAAATTTACTAGAGAAATTTAACGCTCTCACTACTCTTACAAATGGCTGGCATGATGATATGAAAAGACGCATTGAAGGTGATTACAGCACTGAATTTATGAGAACACTATAAACATTTATACTTTTGCTCCGATTTTGTTTTACAAATGAATTTCAAACAAAATTTAAAGGAGCAGAGGTGTTTCGTTCTATCACAAATAAGATAGCACTAGCCTTGATGATCTTACTCATCATCTCGTTTTGTGCTATCTCTGCAGTGAGTTATTTTACTTCAAAGGACAAGATCGTTGAACTTGTCAGTGGCAAAGAGGATCAAGTCCTTAAAGATATAAAGAGTGTTGCAAACACTTTTTTTGATGAAAATTTAGAGCATATCAAGAAAATTTCATCAGTCGTTGAAGGCGCTCAAAGTGGCGATGAGATAATGAACTTTGTCTTATCAGAAAAAAAGGTCGCAAACTCTGCAGTGAGCTATGTTTATTACGGCGATGAGGATGGACACTTTTTCCAATCAGATGGTAAAAGAACAACCGTAGCTGACAACTACGATCCAAGAACTAGAGGTTGGTATAAGAGCACAAAAGAGAAAAATAAAGAAATTTATACCGAGCCAAGGGTCACTTCTACAAATGATCTTGTTATGAGTTTTACTGCTCCTGTTACTAAAAATGGTAAATTTGTTGGCGTTGTTGGTATAGATATAGATGTGAAAAAAGTTAGTGACAAGATCATCGAGATAGGCAACACTGGCGATGGTGGATATGCTTATGTGATGAGAAAAGATGGCACTATGCTCTTTTCTGACATAGCTTCAGAGGTTGGCACTATCTTGCCTGTTACAAAGGTCGTCTCAGAAAAATATGCCAATAAAGAATTTGACGAAAATGGTCTGATCTCATATAAAAACTCTAAAAACCAAGATGTAACGGCTAAAATTTTACCTATCAACGATGATGGCTGGCTTGCAACTGTCGCAGTAGGTGCGGATACATTTTCAAAGCATACTATGCCTATCTTAAAAGCTCAGCTAACCCTTGCAGTGCTCTTTATAGTCATACTTTCAGCCATTGTTTTCGTGCTACTAAAACGCTCGCTTAAACCTATCGGAGTTATACAAGAGAAGCTTTCTGATACGTTTAAATTTATCACCTATGAGAGTAGCACTGCCCCAAGCAAGCTAGACATCCACACAACTGATGAATTTGGCGTGATGAGTGAAGAGATAAATAAAAATATCGACAAAGTCATAGCTGGCATCAAAAAAGATAACACCATGCTTGAAGAGCTAAATGTAGCTGCAAATAACATGATAAGAGGAAATTTAGGCGTCAAACTTAGCCAAAATCCAAACAACCCATCACTTATCAAGCTAAAAGATCTACTAAACACCTTCTTTAGCTCTATCAGTCAAAATTTAGGTAGCGTCATAAATATCTTAAATTCATACTCAAAGAACGACTACACCGCTAAGATCGAGCTAAGCGATAATATAGAAGCTGATCTAAAAGCCATGATGGTTGGCATAAATAACGCAGGCGATGCTATAAGTGCTATGCTAAATAGCAACCTAAATCAAGCTCAAATTTTAGAAGAAAAGGCGACTATACTTGCTGAGTCTATGAGAAATTTAACTGATGGTGCTAGCAAACAAGCTGACTCTATCCAAGAGAGCGCAGCTGCGGTTGAGCAGATGTCAAGCTCTATGAATGCCATCTCACAAAAGACAGGGGACGTCATAAGACAAAGCGATGAGATCAAAAATATCATCGTTATCATCCGCGATATCGCTGATCAGACAAATTTACTGGCCCTAAATGCCGCCATAGAAGCAGCTCGTGCAGGTGAGCATGGACGTGGCTTTGCGGTTGTGGCTGATGAGGTTAGAAAACTAGCTGAGCGCACTCAAAAAAGTCTAGGTGAGATCGAGGCAAATACAAATGTCCTAGCTCAATCAATAAACGAGATGAGCGAATCTATAAAAGAGCAGGCTGAGGGCATAAATATGATAAATAGAAGTGTCGCTCAAATAGATAACGTCACAAAAGAAAATAGAAGCGTTGTTAGCAGTACAAACGACGTAACTAGCGAGATAGACAGCATGGCAAAGGTCATACTAACAGACGTTAGAAAAAATAAATTTTAATACTCCAAATACTACTAGGCTCATGTAAATTTATGTGGGCCTTTAAATTTTTAAATCTTTTTTACGCTAAAATTACCAAAAATTTAAAGGAGAATATATGCCACTACTTGATAGTTTTTGTGTAGATCATGTGAAGATGAAAGCCCCAGGAGTTAGACTAGCAAAGAGTATGAAGACCCCAAAGGGCGATGATATCAGCGTTTTTGACTTGAGATTTTGCAAGCCAAATGAGGAAATTTTACCAGAAAAAGGCACTCATACTTTAGAACATCTATTTGCTGGTTTTATGAGAAACCATTTAAATGGCAACGGCGTGGAGATCATAGACATCTCGCCGATGGGCTGTAGGACTGGCTTTTATATGAGTGTGATCGGCACACCTAGCGAAGAAGCTGTGAAAAAGGCATGGCTTGCTTCGATGAAAGATATCTTAGATGTCAAAGATCAAGATAAGATCCCAGAGCTAAATAAATTTCAATGCGGCACCTACAAGATGCACTCACTTGATGAAGCGCACGCCATAGCAAAGAAAATTCTAGATCAGGGTCTAGTCATCATAAACAACGAAGAGATCAAGCTTGACGTTGATGCTATGGGACTAAAAAAGCACTGATTTGAAGCCAGTAAAACAAGAAAATCAAGCCTATCTAAAAGAGCAAATTTTAACCTATCTTGGTAACAAACGCTCTCTTTTAGGCTTTATCGAACAAGGTGTAAAATACGCAAAAGATGAGCTTAAAAAAGAGAAGCTTAGCTGCTGTGACCTCTTTAGTGGAAGCGGCGTGGTGGCTAGGTTTTTAAAACAAAATAGCGAATTTCTAGTCGCAAACGACTTGGAGCTTTATAGCTTCATCACAAACTCATGCTATCTGCAAAACGCCACAAATGAGCTAAGAGATGAGATAAATTTCTGGCAAAAAAAGCTTGAAAAAGAGATAGAAGATAAACTTTTTGAGGGCTTTATAACAAGGCTTTATGCCCCACAAGATGACGAAAATATCGTTTGGGGCGAGCGGGTCTTTTACACAAGAAAAAATGCCATATTCATCGACACTGTAAGAAGGCTCATAGATGAGATGTTGCCAGAGGAGATGAGAAAATTTTTCATAGCTCCGCTACTTTATAATGCAAGCGTGCATGCAAATACGAGTGGAATTTTTAAAGGTTTTCATAAAAATAAAGAGGGTATCGGTCAGTTTGGCGGCAGGGGGCAAAATGCCATTTCAAGGATCACCTCTGATATAAATTTGACAAAGCCAATTTTCTCAAATTTTAGCGTGCCATTTGAGGTCTATCAAAAGGACGCAAATTTGCTAGCAAAAGAGCTTAGCGGTCTTGATCTAGTCTATCTTGACCCACCTTATAACCAGCATCCATACGGCTCAAACTACTTCATGCTAAATCTCATCGCAAGCTATGAAGAGCCAAGTAAAATTTCAAAAGTCTCAGGTATCTCAAAGGACTGGAACAGATCAGTCTTTAATAAAAAATCATCAGCGAGCGAGGCATTTTTCGAGCTGATATCAAATTTAAAGGCGAAATTTGTGCTTATCTCGTTTAACTCAGAGGGCTTTATCAACCAAGACGAATTTGATAAAAATCTAAATAAAATGGGCAAAGTTCATCTACTTCGCCAAAAATATAATGCCTACCGCGGTAGCAGAAATTTAAAAGCTAGAAATATCCACGTAGACGAACTTCTTTACGTTTTGAAAAAGTAAATATACTAATTCTCGTAAAAATTTTTAAAAATTTATATATTTATACTTATAAGTTACGAAAGTTTATTTGTAAATATACAAAGAAATAATATGCTACTTAAATATTTTTTAAGCTTCTAATCAAACAACTATCAAACAAATATATTTTAAAAAACATCGTAATTTCAGTACTTCTAATATAAAATTTATAAATTTTTAAGCTTCTAATCAAACAACCATCAAGCATTTCTTTTAGCCCAGATAGGAATATAAGTTCTGGCTTTCACGCCTATATTTTCATCATATATGGCTATCTTGCCGTCTTCTATTGATAAATTTATGATCTTAGATGCCATTGAACTATTTTTGACATCTATTGCAAATCTCTCTCTTAAAGTAGTGTTTGTCATATATTCTTTTTGTATATATTTTAAGCAACAATGCAAATAACAAGCTCTTATTTTATCTTCTTTATACATATCTTTTAGTTCTTTATGAGCAAATAATGTAGCTTTGGTGTATCCATTTATTGTTTCAAAAGATGGTGCTGGGAGTTGATATAATTCAGTCAAAGATACAACCTTATCTATGCCACTACCACGTTCTTCGCATATATTTATACGCCTCATAAAATGAGCTAGTTTTTCATTTCTTGATTTTGGAGGATTGTCTAAAAATCTATCGGTATTTATAAGTGGTTCTCCAGGATTTGTAATTTCTATTCTATTATCATAAATTTCTATCATTACAGAGTTGCCAGTCTGAGAGAAATCTTGATGTATTAATGCATTTGCTACAAGCTCTCTTATACAAAGTTCTGGATACATTTTTACATTTTCTCTAAATGCTTTTCCTATAACTTCATTTTGTGGCAATATATCGTTAATATAATCTATTAATCCTGCAAAACCAACTGCAAAACCTTTCTTGCCCTCTACTTCTTTTAATGTTTTTATTTTTGAACTACCTCTATACTGTACTACTCTTATGGCTTTTCTTTTAAGGTTTTCGAAATTACTTAAATCTTTTGCAAATAGTATAGCTCCTAAATTTGTGATAGCATAATTATTGTTGTCTAGTTTAATTATTAGATTATCTTTAACTAGATAATCTAATATGGTATCTCTATTTTCTGGCAAAGGAATATCTAAGAGCTCAAAATATTTTGTAAATTCTAGTAAATTTAAAATATCGGTTACACTTATATTATCTGCTGATATTTGTTTTTCAAAAGGAATTTTATCAAACGTTCTCCAAAGTTCCCGTTCTTTTTCGGGAATATCTCTTAATTTTTTATTATTTTCTCCAAACCTTAC
>NZ_CALACG010000080.1 GCF_937890585.1 uncultured Campylobacter sp. | reverse complement strand
CATACGAGATCTAGTACGGTCTCGTGGGCTCGGAGATGTGTATAAGAGACAGAGCTATATGAAAGCCTACACATCTGATGATGTGATCGGCGCTGAGGTGTGCGGAGCCTATAAAAACGTGATCGCCATAGCTGGTGGTATCTGCGACGGTCTTGGTCTTGGCAACAACGCAAGGGCTAGCCTCATTTCGCGTGGGCTTGTCGAGATGGCTAGATTTGGCAAATTTTTTGGTGCAAAAGATGAGACATTTATGGGGCTAAGCGGCGCAGGGGACCTTTTCTTAACCGCCTCATCGATACTCTCACGCAACTACCGCGTAGGCCTTGGCATCGCAAGGCACGAGAGACTAGAAAAAATTTTAAATGAGCTTGGCGAGGTGGCAGAGGGCGTGGATACCGCAAGGGCTATTAGCAAGATCGCTAAAGAAAAGGGCATATATGTGCCTATTGCTAGTGAGGTTGAAAATATGCTGAATGGCAAAGACGTTTTTGAGAGCGTAAAATCGCTTTTGGGAAGAAGATGAGAGCTTTAAAATTTATACTTTTTGTGGCTATTTTTGCTTTGGGGTTAAACGGCGCTGAAGTGAGCCTAAGAGCCAAGGTCTCGCAGATGATAATGGTTGGCTTTAACGGAGCTAGCACAAAAGACGCTGCGTTTCGCGCGATGTTAAGCGACGCTGGCTACGAGAGATTTGGCGGAGTGATGCTACTTGGCAGAAATGTCACCAGTAAAGCCCAGCTAAAAGCTAGCATAAAGGCGATCAAAGAGAAAAGCCCTAAAATTTTCATCGCTATCGACGAAGAGGGCGGCAACGTAAGCCGTATGAAAGACAAGAGCTTTGATGGCCCATATCCTAGCGCATACGAGGTCGCAAGCACGCTTGATATCAAAAGTGCATACGCCCTCTACTCAAAAATGGCTATAAATTTAAAAGAGTGTGGCATAAATTTAAATTTCGCCCCAGTGGTCGATCTGCACGATGAAAACTCACCGATCATCGCAGCTAAGCAAAGGGCGTTTAGCGAGTATGCAAGCAAGGTGGTAATCTACGCTGATGCCTTTATGGACGCATTTAAAGAGCAGGGCATCCTAACGACACTTAAGCACTTCCCAGGGCATGGTAGCTCAAAAGAGGACTCACATAAAAATAAGAGCGAGGTCACGCTAAGTAAAGATGCGCTACTGCCATACAAAGACGCCATAAGCACCGGTAGAGCGCAGATCATCATGGTCGGTCACCTTTTTGTAAAGGGCATCGACGAGGACAATCCAGCCACACTTTCTAAAAAAATAATAACTGATCTGCTTCGCAATGAGCTTAAATTTAATGGTGTGGTTATCAGCGATGATATGCTGATGAAAGGCGTTGGCGACGAAGCTTTAGCGCAAAAAGTGGTGAAATTCATAAACGCAGGTGGCGATATTTTGCTTTTTAGCGAGTTTAAGATAAATAACCAAAGAACAGCTGATCTGATCACTCAGATCATAATTGATGCTGTAAATGAGAAAAAGATCAGCAAAGAGCGAATAGACGCATCATATAAGAGGATAATGGCTCTAAAAGCGAAGCTTTAAATTTGGCTTTTAGAAAGTTACGCTAGTAAATTTGCGTTATTTTCGTCTTTTTCAAGATCAAAATATAAAATTTCAAGCCACATTACATCTTCGTATCTAAATTTCATAGGCTCTTGCTCTACGCCGTCTATCTTTGGGTATATTAGATAAAGCCTTCCGCACTCATATTTTTTGCCGTAAGCATATAGTTGATATAGGTCAGCTTGTGAGATTTTATACTTTTCCTCGTTTTCTTTATTATCTTGCCTGATGATCTTCCATTTTGTATCGGCTATAAATTTATCTTTTAAAAATATGTCAGGTCTTAGTTTAAAGCTTTTTGGATTTTCTACTAGGTGTTTTTCAGAGTGCTGTAAGCTAACATCGGCATATTTTTTCTTAATAAAATTTCCAACATAGCTTTCAAAAAGTGCATTCATATCAAATAGCAAGGCAAAGGCTAGATCATCGCCCTTGTGCGGTGTAAATGAGTTGCCAAGCAAAAAGATCTTGCACCATAAAAGAGTTTGCTCATAGTGCTTTACTTGGCGGTTTATGATGAGATTTGCAAAGAAATTTTTATAATCCTCACACGTAGAAACTTCGTCAAATATAAATAAAAGCTCGCGTATTTTTTGTTGATTTTTACTTGAATTTGACTTTTTGTATAGAAATTTAAGCGTTGATTTTATGATCCTATTTATCTTTATGTCGCTTAAAAATTCGCTGTATCCTACGTAAAACCACTCTTTGTGGATGCTATTTCTTTTGATCTGCTCGTTTATATTAAGCTTTCCTTTTAGGAAATTTAGATTCTCTTCTAGAGCCACATAGTCGCTTTTTATCCCCTTTTTTACAAGAGCTTCAAGCTCACATAAAAACATAGAGATGAAAATTTCCAAAAGCGGTAAATTTTGTGTTTTTAAACTGGCTAAATT
>NZ_CALACG010000079.1 GCF_937890585.1 uncultured Campylobacter sp. | reverse complement strand
AGGAATTAACCCACGAAATTTTAATACATGGAAGACTAGAGGCGAGATACCATTAAAAACACTAATGGCGTTATCTCATGCCATAGGCATAACCAAAGAACAGCTAATGAACGCTATCAACAATGGTTTAAACAATGCGGATGAAGTTCAAATACATCAAAATGAAGCAGGGCAAAGCTATAACATCAAAAAAATAACCACATACAAGGCAAGTGCAGGCGGTGGCAACGAGATCGACGACATAAAAGCTTACGAGACTGGCGAGCTAATGCCAATATCTAGGGCGTTTTTTAAAACACAGCCAAAAAAGGGGCTAAACGCTATCGAGATAAGCGGCGAGAGTATGATGCCGATGCTACATGATGGCGACTGGGTTATATTTTGTGATGATGGCGAGTTTAGAGGCGATGGGCTTTACGTCGTAAATTTTAGCGGCCAGCTAATGGCGAAAGTCTTACAGCTAAGCCCTAAAGGCGAGCTAAAAATCATCTCGGTTAATCCAAATTTCAAAAGCTACGAGATCGATATAAACGAAACGCAAGAGCATTTTAGGATCATAGGTAAAGTAATAAAAAGCATAATTTAAAGGAGTAAAGATGAAAAAGATAGTTTTTGCCGTTTTATCGGCTGCGGTGCTTGGCTTTGGCGCGAATGATGATAGCGCTAAAAGCCTAACAATGGAGTATTTAAAAGTGATGCAAAAGCCATATAAGGAATTTATGGATAAATGTTTAGGTGGCAAAATGCCAGATATGCAGGCAATGAACGACGCAAAATGTAGTTTATATGATGATGGTAGAGACTACTCATACTATAAAAAACTCGATGGTAAAATAAAATTTGGAGACAACAAAAAAGAAGACATGCAGGAGTTGGACGCCAACTACCAAAACGCAATGAGCACGTTAGCCGATAGAATAGCAAACTTAAAGGCGGCAAATCCAACAAAAGCCAAAAGCATAGATGCAAATTTAAAACTTAATGGGAAAGTAATAGATATAAAAGATAAAGATGGTAAGACATGGGTTTATTATAGCTTGTCAAATTTGCAAGAGCTTATAAATAAGTATAGTTTAGGAGTATATCTGTCTCTTATACACATCTGACGCTG
>NZ_CALACG010000078.1 GCF_937890585.1 uncultured Campylobacter sp. | reverse complement strand
ATAATAATCCTCTTGATATATTTACTTTATCGACTATATCCTGAGTTGTTGTATTGGTATACCCCTTCTCCATAAAAAGTATCATTGCAGCATCCATAATCTCGGTACGCCGTATTTCAGGTTCTTTCACATCTCTCATTTTATACCTCCGCTCATTCATATGATATACTTCAACTGACAAGTTGTCAATCAATTTTTGTGTATCTCAACACAAAATACCTGCAAAGCAGATATAATCTACAATGCAGGTAAGGGTATTTTGTCATCCATATTATCAGCCCTTTTAGCTACTTTTTTAAATTTCGCGTCCGTTTTTATGAGTAAAATTTGCTCTTTTTCATCACAAAGCTTCTCTTGCCAAAGATAAATGCTCTTTGCGCCAAAGCTACTCACGCAAGCTGCAAGTCCCTTTTTCACGAGCTTTTTGCTTAGTTTTTTTGCCTCTTTTTTCTTTGCGACTGAGGTGATTAAAATTCTCATTTTGATCTAAATTTTCCTTTTAAAAAGTGGCTCATTATAACAAAATGGGCTTAAATTTGCTGCGCCAAAACCTTTTTAAACTCCTCGCTTAGCGTAACTTCAAGCGTGATAAGCGATACTCTCAGCCCAAAGTCCTTTACCTTTACATAGTCCTTTTGCGTCATCAAAAGAGAGGTCGCGCCGTAGGTTTGTAAAATTTCGCTTAGCTCTTCTTTTGAAAAGCCGTAGTGATCAGGGAAAAAGACCTGCCCCACGCACTCGCCAAAAAATGGCTCAAGGCGGGCTGGGTTTGCTATGGCGGTAACTAGCACCATTTTTTCGCTTTTGTTTAAAATTTCGCTCTTTCTAAAGTGAGTTTGCCCCTCACATGCGATAAAATCACCAAATTTATAAAAGCTAAACGGATATCTATAAGCCCCGCTTGGCAGGCAAAGCTTTAGCTTTGGCTCGGGGTTTGGGCGCACCAAAATGTCAAATTTGGCTATGTCAAATTTAGAAAATCCATCATCCAGCAAAATATACTTTGCGCCATGCTTTTTGGCGTAGTCTATGGCTACTTTTCTATCTTCACTAACGATGACGTTTGCGTTTTTGATGCTTGTGGCATATATCATCGCCTCATCGCCGCTCGCTGCAACGTCAAGTAAAATTTCGCCATCATGAGCGACAACTTGCATGCCTTTGCTCTTTCTTTTATAGCCTCTAAGGATGATAAAAGCGCCTTCGAAATTCTTAGCGATAGCGACACAAAGTGGGGTCTTGCCGCTTCCTCCAAGGGTTAAGTTTCCAACGCTAATTATTTTTATACCATAGTCTTTTTTTTGAGCGCTAAATTTCTTACAAATAACGACTAGAGCGTAGATAAGACTTAGTGGCAAAAGGAAAAATGCTAGTAAAATTTGAAAGAGATTTGGGCGAAAGAAGTAGTCATTCGCCCAAGAGTGTAAAAGGATGTTAAATTTCTTAAACACGAGATTTAGAAATTTCTTTTACCGTGTTGCAGATGTATTGCACCTCTTCGTCGCTCAAACTATGATATATAGGCAGCGACAAGACTTGTTGATATGCTTTTAGAGCATTTGGGAAGTCATTTACTTTAAGCGAATATTTATTTTTATAATAGCTTAGCAAATGTATCGGTATGTAGTGCAGCGAAGTGTGAATTCCACGCTCCAAAAGCTCTCTAGCAAAGCTGTCGCGGTTTTTATTTATCTTGATGATGTACTGAGTGTAGATGTGCTCGCGTTTTTTGACTGGAGTTGTGATGTTGTGACACTCTTTAAGCTCTTTATCGTAAATTTCAGCGATCTTTTTTCTACGTTTTATAAGCTCGTCTGTCTTTTCAAGCTGAGCGATAGAAAATGCCGCATTTATCGAGTTTATGTCATATTTTAAACCGATATCAACGACGTCGTAGATATAGCTTAAACTACCAAATTTATCTATACCATTTACAAGGGCATAGTTACGAAGTAGTTTTGCTTTTTTATAGACCTCTTCGTCATTTGTCGTGAAAAATCCAACTGTTGAGATAGGATTTTGCACGCGTGAGTTTGTCTGAAAGCATGACAAAAACGAGTCTGAACCGACTTTTTTGCCATTATAAGTTAGTCCTATGCCTCGGTTTGCATCATCTAAAACGACGATGCCATATTTTTCGCAGATAGCCTTTATCTCATCAAGCTTAGCACTTTGTCCAGCGATGTGTGAGATGAAAGCACACTTTAGTTTTTTGTGATTTTGCTCTTTTAGCACCTTTTCAAGGGCTTCTGGGCTGATGTTAAAGTCCTCTTCATCGATATCGACAAAGATAGGCTCAGCATCAAAATGTCTAACTGCTTGAGCCACGCTAGGGAAGGCATTTACCGAGCAGATGACCTTATCGCCGCGCTTTGTGTCCATCGCACTTAGCGCTAGATGATGCGCTGCTGCGATGTTGTTTGTAGTGATAACAAATTTAGCACCAAAGTACTCTTTTAGCTTTTCTTCAAATTTAGCAACTGTATCAGTGGCATTTTCAGAATGCAAAGCCTCTTCAATAAGCTCACTCTCACGCTCAGTGATAGTTGGTTTGTAAAACGGAATTTCTCTCATCTTTAATCCTTTAAATTTTCACTATCAACGGCATTTGTCGTTTAAACCTGTTTGAAACAACTCTATTTTCTATATCCAAGACCGCTTTTAATCCAAACTTTTTGATGGCTTGCTCCTTGTTATTTTCTAAATTTTGTAAAATTTCATCGATAACAGCGTAGCTGTAACCTATGTCGCCCTCGTCACTTTGCCCATCCCAAAGATCGGCCGAAGGTGCTTTTTTGATAAAATTTTCATCAACACCAAGATGTTTTGCAAATTCAAAAATTTCACTTTTATAAAGCTCTCCGATAGGATTTATCGCGCACGCCAAATCCCCAAATATCGTGCCATAGCCAAGCATAAGCTCACTTTTGTTGCTTGTGCCGATGACTAGAGCGTTTATACTAGATGAATAATCATAAAGCAAGCTCATTCTAACTCTAGCTGCTAAATTCCCTTTTCTTAAATTGCTTAAATTTGCATCTATCGTTTCGTAAAAGGCATTTAAAATGCCCTCTATGGATAAAACCTTGTATTTTATGTTTAATTTTTCGCATAAATTTAAGGCGTCATCCATATTTTGTCTGTTTGATGATGCTGTTGGCATGATGAGTGCATGAGTTTCATCTGGCTTTGCTCTCGCACAAAGTGTCGCAACCACAGCAGAATCAATACCGCCGCTTACGCCTAATAGTAGTTTTTTACCTTTAGTTTTATCTTTTAAGCTAAAAACTAAGGTTTCTTCTATTTTTTGATACCCCTTCATTGTCCCTTTGCCTAAATTTGCTTCTTTTTGAAAAGATTATAC
>NZ_CALACG010000077.1 GCF_937890585.1 uncultured Campylobacter sp. | reverse complement strand
ATATTAGTGTGTGTTAGCATTGAAGCTAATAATACTGATATACCGGTATCTGTGATTGTAGATGAGGTAATGGTTTTAACATCTGATTTAGACAATTACACAAACTATAATTTTTTTTTCATAGTGCCAGCAGGCTCAAAATACAAACTAGCTACATTGACAAATCCTAGTTACAAAAAGAGGGATTTACTTACGGAGATCAATAATGAAAAACTAAATACTTGGTCTGAATTAAGTTAAAAAGGAGAGCAAAAAGATGAAATATTATAAAGATAAAAACAATGAAATCTATGCTTATGATAACCATATCAGCGAAGAAGCTTTAGCTGCAAGCGTAGAAAAGTTTTGTTTAACACCTTTAACACAAAAGGAGATAGAGGAGTATTTAACGCCAAAAATAGACGAAAGGGCTAAGGCTTTAGCACAGCTCGAAGCGGATATAAAAGAATGCGAGGATGATATAAAACACGCCCTTATTATCGGTAACACGGCAGTGTTAGAGAGCTTGCGAAACGAATATAAGGAATTAATAATTCAAAGGGAGGGGCTAAAGTGAGTTACATAATAATCTGCGTATTGTCGCTAATTGTGGGCGTTTTACTCTGCCCTATCGTGATTTTTCTCAGGGCGAGAAAGTGCGAGGGCTGGGACAGCTCGAATATGACAAACATTATTAGAGTATTCGCTCACTTGGCGACACACCCTGATGACTTCGCCAAATTTCAATACGAAGACGGTAAAAAACCGTTCTGGTACTTAGACAAAGACGAATTCACAGATGTGGTTCAAACTAGACCAACACAAAAGGATAAAAAATGAGAGTAAAAATAAAAAGATGTGAAGTGTGCGCCAGCAAGCTAGACAAAGACGGCGCTTGCACTTGGGAGGGTTGCCCTAAGTGCCCTAACTATAAAGCAAAAGAGCAAGAAAAACCAAAAGATAAAAAGGATGAGTGATGCTTAAATTCAGAGAGCTTTTGCAACTCTTTTGTATTGTAGTCATTGAGCTACCGCTAGAGATGCTTGGCTATACAGTAGTGCCGATCGCTCTACTATTTTGCAACAAGCAAAGCGAGCATTTGCCAAAG
>NZ_CALACG010000076.1 GCF_937890585.1 uncultured Campylobacter sp. | reverse complement strand
AGATACATCACAATACATAAAAATATATACTGTGTTTACGAATAATAAAATAAAATCTGATTAAGTTCCACGGTATTTTACTGAAAATAAGAGAGAGAAGTGGCTCCAAATTTTTTAAATTTAATAAGTTTATACGCAGAAATTTCATCACCAAATTTAAAGTCGCTGTTATGCTCAAAAACTATCATATAAATTTTCTCTTTTTTTAGCTGCGAGATCAAATTTACAAGCTTTTCATAGATATCATCAAAGCCAGCCCTTATGTCAAATGGCGGATCAAGATAGAGCAAAACTTTGCCATTTTGCGAATTTACAAGATCAGGCAAAAGTGTAAAAGTGTCGCCATTTATCGCTTTTAAATTTGGACTTTGCAGGCTTGCAAGGTTGCTTTGAGTTATCTTAAAAGCAGCTCTATCTTTTTCGATAGCGATAGCCTCGCGCGCTCCGTTACTAACGGCCTCGCTTGCCATCACGCCGCTTCCGCCAAAACCCTCTATAAATGCAAGTGAGTAAATTTCATCTCTAATGACGTTGAAAAAGGACTCTTTTACGATGCTTTTTGTGCTTCTTGTTGTGCTTAGACTTGGTAGCTCAAGCCTTTTGCCTTTAAATTTACCACTTGAAATTTTGGTGTAGAGTTTCACTGATTTGTCCTTAAAATTTCAAGCAGATCAGCTTTAAATTTATCAATTAAGCGTGATACTTTTTGCTCCAAACTCTTTTCATGTACTATCTGCGCTGGCTCTTTTGCCTTTGAAATTTGCGTGGCTGAGTAAAACTCCTCTAGCATATCAAGAAGAGTGGCTTTGTTAAACGGATGAGAAAGATGAGCGTTCTTACCTATTATAAATAGCGGTTTTTTTGTGACGATCTCACGGTCACTTACTACAAAATCACAATCCTTATGATGAGCGGCTAAATTTCCACAAAAAAGCAACAAGGTCTTTTGCAGCAAAATGCAGTCGCATTCAAATGAAATTTTCATATCCCGTCCTATAAATTTTGCTCGATTTTAACCTAAATAATCAAAAATTTATATAAATACTAAAGGAATTTAAAATTTTACCGATGTAGATGCTGATGTAAGTTTTAAGGAGTAAAACTATGGAAATTTTAAAGGCAGCAGCAAATCAAACGCTCGAAGCAAATATGAGTTCATCAGCTCAGCGTCAGATAGATAGCAGGCCTATCGAGCATACTGATATCAGTGCAAATGTCGAGAAAAACGACAAATCAAAGGATATTAACGAGCTAGACGGACTTAGCAACGAAGATCTTGCAAGAAGGACAAGAGAGGTCACTGATAAGCTAAACTATCAGATGCAGCAGCTTGACACAAATGTAAGATTCGCTTACAACGAGAAGTTAAATTTGATGGTTGTTCAGGTAAAAGATGCCAAAACAGGCGAGGAAATAACACAGCTTCCAAGCAAGGAGGCTATAAAAATAAGTGAATACTTTAGGGAAAGTATAGGCATACTTTTTGATAAGGAGAGTTAAAAATGGCAGTAGGTAACATAACAAATTTAGGTTTAGGTACAAAAAATGGTGGACTAAACGATGAACTTATCAAAAAACTAAAAGATGCCGACGAGGCTGGACAGATCAAGCCACTAACATCAAGGCTAGAAAAAAACGATCTTAAACAAAAAGACCTTGCGGCGCTAAAAACTCTTGTTAGCAACGTAAATGTGAGCGGCAAAACACTTGGCGGCGAGGCTTTGTATCTAAAGAGAAATACAAACAACGCAGGCTCAAGCGTCACAGCATCTGCAGCAAATGGCGTTAGCGTACAAAGCTTTAGTATCGACGTGCAAAAACTTGCTCAAAAAGATACATTTCAAAGCAAAAATTTCAAAAAAGCTTCAGAGATAGTGGGCGCAACAAGCACTGGCTCATTTGACGTTGAGATCGACGGACAAAAATTCTCTATCGGCGTGACAAGATCGACAACATATCAAGATATCGTTGATAAGATAAATGATGTAAGTGGTGGCAAGTTGCAAGCTAGAATTTTAAATGTTGGTGGCGACAAACCAAATCAAATAATGCTTCAATCAGGCAAAACTGGTGCGACACAGACTATCAAAATTTCAAACGATACATCTGGCATTTTAGACAAGCTTGGCTGGGATGATACGCAGTTTCAAGACACAGATGAGAATGGCGCACTATTAACAAATCCTGATGGTTCGCCAAAGATGACATCAAATTTGGAAAAAAATAGAATTCAAAAAGCACAAGATGCAGAATTTACATATAATGGCGTAAATGTTAAAAGGGATAAAAATACATTTGATAATCTTAGGCCAGGTGTTACTATAACACTAAATGAGGTTGGTAAAACCAATGTTAGCATTTCACAAAATACAGACGAAGTCATAAAAGCGGTTGAAGAGTTTATAAAAGACTACAACTTAATGACCATGAACCTTGGTATCGCTACAAGCTATGATGAGGAAAAAGGCGCTGGCACCTTCCAAGGTGTGAGCGAAATTTCAGGCCTTAGATCAAACATCGGCCGTCTCATAAACGGACAAGATAGTGAAGGAAAGGCGTTAAGTAAATTTGGCATAACGCCTGATAAAGATGGTCAGCTTCAGCTTGATCTAAATAAATTTAACGCTGCTCTTAGCAAAGATCCTGAGGAAATTCAGAGATTTTTCATGGGATCAAACAAGACTGAGCCGATAACTCACATGGGAAATGCTCCAGTTAGCGCCGGAGCTCTAAACATAGCAGCCGGCGATCTTACGATAAATGGCAAGTCAGTTATTTTCTCAACCGCAGCTGGCTCATCAGCTGAGGACAACGCTCTAAAGCTTCAACAAGCTATAAATGACGCTGGAATAGATGGTGTCACAGCTAGCCTTGATCAAAGTGGCAAGAGAATAATCCTAAAGAGAAATGACGGCCAAAGTTTGGAGATAAAAGGCAATAGCACAGCCCTTGCAAGCCTGGGAATGAGCGAAGCAACTGTAAATCCAATAACTAAAAAGACAGATGGTCTATTTACAAGACTTAACAAAATGCTTGATGGTGTCGTTGGCAAAGATGGTACAATGATTGCTATGCAAAATCAGCTAAGAGATGAAAACAAATCAATTGCAGACAACAAAGAGGCTACACAAAAGCTTTTAGACGAGAAATATACAACGATGCAAGAGCGCTTCATCAAGTATAACGCTATCATCGCAAGTTTAGAAAATCAGTTCTCAACTCTAAAATCAATGATAGATGCTGAAATAAACAGCAGAAAATAAGAGAGAAAAATGAATCAAAGCGCATATAGTGCATACGCACAGTCGAGTTTTGGGGGCATTGAGTCCCCAACTAAATTAATAGAAATGCTTTATGATGGGATTTTGAAATTTATATTTCGCACCAAAAAAGCGATAGAAGCTGGAGATATAGAGAAAAAAGTCTATTATATAAACAGAGCAAACGCTATCTTTGTCGAGCTTTTAAACTCGCTTGATTATTCTCAAGGCGACGTAGCTCACTATCTTAGCGGCCTTTATACAAGGCAGATGCAGCTTCTTGCGATGGCTAATATCCAAAATGATATAGCCGCACTAAATGAAGTAACAAACGTCGTAAAGCAGCTATCAGAGGCGTGGCGAGAGGTAACATCGGATGAATAGCTGGGTCAATGAGTTTAAGTTAGCTTTGATAGACGAGGATGTCAGAAGGCTAGCTGTTTTATCACAAAATTTCAACGAAGATATGTTTAAAAGCTTAGCTGCAGCTGAAGAGGCAAAGGCCTTGATAGGTGGCGCGATAGAGCTTTTTAAAAGCAAATCTTCACACATCCAAAGCGAGCTTATAAAGTTACAAAAAGCTCAAAAATACATCAATAATTAAATTTCAAATTTCAAGGCACGGCTAAAAGCCGGCTCGTCTTGAATATCTCTAAATTTCACTTTAAATTTAAAGGCACGGCGTTAAGCCGAGTTCTGTCTTGAGCGATCATTTATCTACGCTTGCTTTTACAAACAAGCTCTAGCGAAGGGTTTTAATATAAGACCAAAACCATCCCTTCTTACTGCAAGTTGGGTTTATATGGCCACGCAAGTTACCAAGCGTGCCGGTGGGCTCTTACCCCGCCGTTTCACCTTTACCGCCGAAGCGGAAGTCTACTTTCTGTTACACTATCCCTTAGGTTTCCCTAGCCATCCGTTAGATGGAACTTTGTCTTATCGCAGCTCGGACTTTCCTCTTTTGCAAGATGCAAAAGCGACCGCTTACCGTGCCAGAGCGTGATTATATTTAAAATTATATAAATTTACCC
>NZ_CALACG010000075.1 GCF_937890585.1 uncultured Campylobacter sp. | reverse complement strand
GATCAAGGAGGCACCGCAGATTTTCTTGCTTGGCGATATATTTGATTTTTTAACGGGCGAGGGCGAATATACAAGAGGATTTTACGCTGAGCACTTAAGGCTTATAAATAAAATTTCACAAAAGGTGGAAATTTTTTACTTTGAGGGCAACCACGATTTTAGGCTTTCAAATTTATTTAATAAAACTAGAGATTTTTGGGACAAAGGCGAGAGGCTAAGCTTTGAGGGGGTAAAGGTCTATGACATTTGCGCTCAGCCAGTGAAATTTAGAACTATAAGCGGCGAGCACGTCCAGATCGCGCATGGCGATATATTTTTACCTTTTATAGATAAGTATGCGCTTAGGTTTTTAAGGCTTAGGTGGTTTTTGAAATTTATGAACGCACTTGATAAAATTTTGGATTTTAAAATTTCAAAAGCGATATTTGACAAACTTACTAAGAAAAATCTTCACTATAAAATTCCAAACTTCAAGGAGCTAATAAGCAAGCATATACAGGGCTTTGAGGCTGATATCGTGATAGAAGGACACTATCATCAAGGTGAGTTATTTGATATTTACGATAGGTTTTATATAAATTTACCTTGTTTTGCATGCGAGCAAAGTTATTTTGTTGTAGAATACGCCCAGCAAAAGTTGAATTTGCTCAAAATGAGTTTGAAAGGACATTGATGTTTGGAGACAACGTACTAAAAACGGGCTCAAACGAGATGGAACTTGTTGATTTTCGTATCTTTAAAAAGGCCGAAAACAAAGTATATGAAGGAATATACGGAGTCAATGTCGCGAAGGTACGGGAGATCATTAAGATGCCAAATCTTACCGAGCTTCCTGGCGTTCCTGAGTATATCGAGGGAATTTTTGATTTAAGAGGTGTGGTTATCCCTGTTGTAAATTTGGCTAGGTGGATGAATATCATCGAGCCAACTGAGGGTGTAGTCATAAAACCACGTGTTATTATCGCTGAATTTAGCGGTATATTAATCGGTTTTATCGTCCATGAGGCCAAGAGGATCAGACGTATAAACTGGAAAGACATAGAGCCTGCAAATTTTGCTGCTGGAGCTGGAGCTCTTGATAAGGGCAAGATCACAGGTGTGACAAGAATAGAAAATGACGAAGTGCTCTTGATACTTGATCTTGAGAGCATAGTCGAAGAGCTTGGAATTTACTCGCCAAAGATCGATTTTGATATTGATGAAAACGAGAAGATCAAGGGTGTAGCTCTTGTGCTTGATGACAGCTCTACTGCTAGAAAGCTAGTAAAAGACGCACTTGAGAAGATGGGTCTTAGCATAGTTGAGGCTAAAAACGGTGTTGAGGGCTTGGAGAGAATGGAAGAGCTTTATCAAAGATACGGTGATGGCTTAGTCAAAGAACTAAGAGTTATACTAAGTGATATAGAGATGCCACAAATGGATGGATACCGCTTTGCTTCAACTATTAAAAATGATGATAGATTTAAAGAGGTTCCGATTGTATTTAACTCTTCATTAAGCAACGAATTTAGTGAAGCTAAGAGTAAAGAAGCTGGCGGAGCGATGTACCTTACAAAATTTGATGCTGGTATATTCTATAAAGAGGTGCTAAAAGTGATTGAAGCACACTCTAAATCTGCAAAATGAGGTGAAATATGGATGATATGAAAGAAATAATGGAAGACTTTTTAATAGAAGCTTTCGAACTTATTGAGCAGATAGACCATGACCTTGTTGAACTAGAGGCAAACCCTGAGGACCTCGAGCTTTTAAATAGAATTTTCCGTGTTGCTCACACAGTAAAAGGTAGCTCAAGCTTTTTAAATTTCGACGTTTTAACAGAGCTTACTCACCACATGGAAGATGTTTTAAATAAAGCCAGAAAAGACGAGCTAAAGATCACTCCAGATGTTATGGATGTCGTTCTTGAGTCAGTTGATATGATGAAGGGCTTGTTGCATAGCATTAGAGATAATGGTAACGACACTGCTGCTGGCATAGATATCAAAAATATCTGCGCAAACCTTACTCAAATTTCAGAAGGTGAAGCTCCAACTGCAGTACCTGCAGCTCCAGCACCAGAGCCTGTAAAAGAGCCTGAGCCAGCTGCCCCAGCAGAAGAAGATGCTCCTGAGATAAGCGACGCTGAGCTTTCAAAGTTGAGCGACTCTGAGGTTGAGGCTGAGATAGAGAGACTTTTAAAGGTTAGAAAGGCTGAAGATCAAGCAAGGCGTGCTTCAAAAGGCATAGCTCCAAAAACTCCTGAAGAGATAGCGCCAGCTGCTGCGAGTACTCCAACGCCTGCTGCAAGACCAGCTCCTAGCAGAGAAAAAGAAGCTGACAAAAAAGTACCTGCAGCTAGCAGTGCAGTAGCGCAAGAGCAAACGATCCGTGTCGAGGTAAAAAGACTTGATCACTTAATGAACCTAATCGGTGAGCTTGTTCTTGGTAAAAACCGCTTATTAAAAATTTATGATGACGTAGAAGAGAGATATGAGGGCGAGAAATTCTTAGAAGAGCTAAATCAAGTAGTTTCAAGCCTAAGTCTAGTTACGACTGATATCCAGCTTGCTGTTATGAAGACAAGAATGCTCCCAATAGCAAAAGTATTTAACAAATTCCCACGTATGATACGTGATTTAAGCCGCGAGCTTGGTAAGCAAATAGACCTTGAAATTTCAGGTGAAGAGACAGAGCTAGATAAGTCAATCGTTGAAGAGATCGGCGATCCGCTAGTTCACATCATCAGAAACTCATGCGACCACGGTATAGAGGATCCTGAGACAAGAAAGGCTGCTGGTAAGCCTGAAAAAGGTACAGTCCAACTAAAAGCTTACAACGAGGGCAACCACATCGTTGTTGAGATAGTTGATGATGGTAAGGGCTTAGATGCTGATATGCTTAAAGCCAAGTCGATAGAAAAAGGCATCATCACTGAGCGAGAAGCTGATGCGATGAGCGAGAAAGAGGCTTTTGGTCTTATATTTAAGCCAGGATTTTCAACTGCAGCCAAGGTTACAAACGTATCTGGACGTGGCGTTGGTATGGACGTTGTTAAGACAAATATCGAAAAACTAAATGGCATAATTGATATTGAAAGTGAAGTTGGACAAGGTACTGTCATAAAATTAAAAATTCCACTCACACTTGCAATCATCCAGTCACTACTTGTTGGAACACAAGAGGAATTTTATGCTATCCCACTTGCGAGCGTTCTTGAAACAGTTCGCGTACCTATCGATGATATCTATACGATCGATGGCAAAAATGTCTTAAGGCTAAGAGATGAGGTCTTATCTCTTGTTAGACTCTCAGATGTCTTTGGTGTTAAGAAGGTTTTTGATGGTGGTGATCATACTTATGTCGTTATCATCGGTGTTGCCGAGGCAAAACTGGGTATCATTGTAGATACTTTAGTCGGTCAAGAAGAGATTGTTATTAAGTCAATGGGTGATTATCTACAAAATATCCCAGGTATCGCTGGTGCTACCATTAGAGGTGATGGCCGCGTAACTCTTATTATAGACGTTGGTGCTATGATGGAGATGGCAAAAGATATTAAAGTGGATATCAGGGCTGAGATGGAAGATAATTCAAAAACAAAAGAGAAACCAAGCGACTACAAGGTCTTGATCGTTGATGACTCTAAGATGGATAGAACCATCATGCAAAAGTCGCTTGAGCCAATCGGTGTCACGATAATAGAAGCAACTAATGGAGTAGAAGCACTCAATATAATTAAATCAGGCGAGCATGCCTTTGATGCGGTGCTAATCGATATTGAGATGCCAAGGATGGACGGATATACTCTAGCTGGTGAAATTCGCAAATACTCTAAGTATCGCACTTTACCGCTAATAGCAGTAACATCAAGAACGTCTAAAACTGATAGATTGCGTGGAGTAGAGGTTGGTATGACAGAATATATCACAAAACCATATTCGTCAGAATACCTTGAAAACGTTGTTAGAAAAAATATTAAATTAGGTTAGGGGTTAGGCGATGAATGATAAACTAAACCAAGTTTTAAGCAAACAAAAACAGCAAATTGACGAGCCTGAGATAAAAAACAACGAAGATATAGTCCAACTTGTAGGCTTTGTTGTTGGCGAGGAAGAGTATGCGATACCTATTTTAAATATCCAAGAGATAATCAAGCCTATCGAATACACCCGTGTTCCTAGTGTGCCTGACTATGTCCTTGGTGTATTTAACTTGCGTGGAAATGTTATCCCTCTTATTGATTTGCGAAAACGTTTTTCACTAAATGTTACAAAGCAAAGCTCAAATACAAGATATATCGTCATGAAAGATGAGGATAACATCGCAGGCTTCGTGATAGACCGCTTGACGGAGGCTATCAGAATAGACCGTAACAGGATCGATCCGCCGCCAGAGACTTTGGTAAAAGACAAAGGCATGATCTATGGTATCGGCAAACGCGATCAAAACATCCTTACGATTTTAAAGGTTGAGAGCCTTTTAAAGCGTGATTTTTAGGGCATAGTTTGATAAAACTTTGTGTTTTTGACTTTGACTCTACGATAATGGACGGCGAGACGATTGATATCCTCGCCGCCGTTAATAACGCCAGCGATGAGGTGGCTAGCATAACTAAGCGTTCGATGAACGGCGAACTTGATTTTTTTGAAAGTCTTACAGCAAGAGTAAAATTTTTAAAAGGAATGCCACTCTCAAAAGCAGATGAAATTTGTAAAAATTTACCTATCATGCCAGGAGCTAGCGAGCTTATAGACGCTCTAAAGCAAAAGGGCATAAAAGTCGTGGTCTTTAGTGGTGGTTTTCACATCGCGACTGATAAGATGCAAGAAAAACTTAAATTTGATGCAAATTTTGCAAATATTTTGCACCATAAAGATGGAATTTTAACAGGTGAAGTTGGCGGAGAGATGATGTTTGGTAGCTCAAAAGGTGAGATGATAGATCGCTTAAAGGGGCTATTAAATTTAGATAGAAGTGAGATCATGTGCGTTGGCGATGGAGCCAATGACGTGTCAATGTTTAGAAAATGTGATCTAAAAATTGCCTTTTGTGCGAAAGAAATTTTAAAAAAAGAGGCGACGCATTGCGTGGATGTCAAGGATCTGCGTGAAATTTTAAAATATATAAGGTGAAAAAATGTATGACAATGAAGCTAAATTTTCTCTTTGGTGTGACTTTATAGAGAGAGATTTTTTACAAAACGAATTCAACTCTTTGCTAGAAAAAGGCGTTATAAACGGAGCTACAAGCAACCCAGCTATCTTTAAAACAGCTTTTGCATCACCTGCTTACAAACAGATCATACAAAATAGCAACAAGCGTCACCCAAAAGACCTCTATGAAATTTTAGCGACTCAAGATATAAAGATTGCCGCATGTAAAATGCTAAAAAACTACGCAAATGGCGATGATGGCTTTGTTAGTATCGAGGTCGATCCAAATTTAAGTGGTGATACGGCTGCTACGATAGAAGAGGGCATCAGGCTTCATAGCCTCATCTCAATGCCAAATGTAATGATAAAAATTCCAGCCACAAAAGAGGGCTATGAGGCGATGAGTGCACTCATGGCAAGAGGTATCAGCGTAAATGCGACGCTCATTTTCTCGCCAGATCAGGCTAAAAACTGCCTAGAGGCTTTCAAAGAGGGCAGTAAGGCTTATGCAAGCCGCTTTGTGGATACCACTATGCCAAAAGGCGTTATCAGCGTTTTTGTTAGTAGATTTGATAGAAAGCTTGATGAGACAATGTCTGCAAAGAGCTTGCCAACAGGACAGATCGGCATAATGAACGCTGCAAATATCTATCATATTATTGAAGAATTTGGCTTAGAAAATGTAAGGACACTTTTTGCAAGCACTGGCGTAAAAGGCGGTGGCTTAAGAGGGGATTATTACGTTAGGGAGCTAATGTATAAAAACTCTATAAACACAGCTCCGATAGATACGATAAAAGAATTTATAAAAGAAAAAGCTGAGGCAAAAAATGCCCCTAGCAAAGAAAATATCTCAAGCTTTTTCCACATCATAAAAAATAATGATATCGATATAAATGCTACTTATAAAGAGCTTTTAAATGACGGCTTGAAGCAGTTTGTTGCAGCATTTGATGAGATTATGAAATCACTTTAATGACCAAACAAGACATAGACTCATATCTGTGCTCTTTAGTAGATAAAGGCGGCAGCGACCTTCACCTAAAGTCTGCAAGTCTTGTTTATGGGAGATTTAATGGTGAGATCATGCCACTTAGCGAAGAAAATTTAGACCCAAGTGATGCGGTAGCTATAGCAAATGAGCTTTTGGGGGCTAAATTTGATGAGTTTATGGATAAAAAAGATATAGATTTTTCTTATAAACTAAATGATGAGTACTGCTTTCGTGTAAATATGTTTTTGCAGATAAATGGAATTTCTGCTGTTTTTCGTGTCACTCCAACAAAAATCCCAACTATAAAAGATCTAAATTTACCAAGCGTGATAGAAAAAATTTGCACCGAGACCACTCGTGGCATCATTTTAGTGACTGGCCCAACTGGAAGTGGCAAGACGACAACGCTTGCTAGCATGATAAATTTCATAAACCAGACAAAAAGATCGCACATCGTGACTATCGAAGATCCGATTGAATACGTATTTAACGACGATAAAAGCATAATAAATCAGCGCTCTATCGGGGCAGATGCGCTAAATTTCTCAGATGCGCTAAGAGCTTCGCTAAGAGAAGATCCTGACATCATCTTGGTGGGCGAGATGAGAGATCTTGAGACTATTGAGACTGCCATTAGAGCTGCTGAGACTGGACACTTGGTGCTTTCGACACTTCACACACTTGATGCAAAAGAGAGCGTAAATAGAATAGTAAATAGCTTCCCACAAGGCGAGCGAGATAAGGTCAGCCTTATGTTCTCTTCAGTGCTTGCTTGCGTCATTTCACAAAGGCTAGTTAAGACGCTTTTTGGTACAAGACGCCCAGCAGTCGAGATCATGAGAAAAAATACTCGCATAAAAGAGCTCATATCTGAAGAGAAATTTGATGAGATCGATCTTGCCATAGCTGAGTCAAAAAATACTTACGGCATGCAAACTTTTGATCAGCACCTGCTTGAGCTTTATGAAAATAAGATAATTAGTGCCGAAGTAGCGCTTGATAATGCTAGTAACAGGGGTGATTTACAGCTTAAGATAAAAAGCTCAAATGTAGCAGGTTTTAGTTTTGAAAATGGTGTAAATTTTAGCAAACCTCAAAGCAAACAAGATCAACCTGAAGTTATCGCACTTAAAGAAATTTAATAAGCTTTATGTGAAATTTATAAAGCATTAGATAAAATCAGCACCTATTTTTTATGAAAGGAAAACGATGTTAGAAGGAATCGTTAGAGAGAGTATCGGTAAGAAGTCTGCGAAGGCTTTGAGAAGAGATGGTTATCTAATCGCCAACATTTATGGCAAGGGATTAGAGAATGTTGCAGCTGCTTTTAAAGTCAATGACTTTATTAAAGAAGCACGCAAAAAAGAGAGCCTTGCTTTTGATGTAAAAGTAGGCGGAAAAGTTTATAATGTCGTTATTGTTGATTACCAAAGAGATGTTGTTACAAGCGATCTTAAACACGTAGATCTAAAAGTAGCACTTCCAGGCGTTTTATCAAAATATATGATCCCGGTTAAGCCAGTTGGAACACCTATTGGTCTTAAAAACAAGGGCGTTTTGATCCAGTCAAAAAGACGTCTTTGCGTAAAATGCACGGCTGAAAATTTACCAAATTCATTTGACGTTGATGTAAGCAAACTTGACATTGATGATACGATTTTGGTTCGTGATATCACAGCTCCTAAAGGCGTTACTATCATTGACGCTGACCGTGTTGCGGTACTTGGAGTTATTAAAGCTAAATAAAAAGGGCTTTTGTGACACTAATAGCGGGGCTGGGCAATCCTGGCCCCAAATACGAAAACACTAGACACAATATAGGCTTTATGCTTATAGATCTCCTAAAAGACTCAAATTTCAAAGATGTTAGCTCAGCTAAATTTCAAGGCGAAGTTTTTAAATTTAACGACATTATCTTGCTAAAACCAACGACATTTATGAACCTCTCAGGTCAAAGTGTTAAGGCGGTAAAAGACTTTTATAAGCCAGATAGGATCATTGTCATCCATGACGATCTTGATCTTAGTTTTGGCGCGGTTAAATTTAAAAAAGGCGGCAGTAGCGGCGGACATAACGGCATAAAATCGATCGATAATCTAATAGGCAACGACTACGAAAGAGTGCGCGTTGGCATAGGGCATGAGGGCGATGCTAAAAATTTCGTCCTTGGCGAGTTTAGCGATGAAGAAAAAAAAGCTTTAGATGAAATTTTAGCCTATACAAAAAATGCGGTTTGTGAGCTGCTAAAGAGCGACATCAACGAAATTTCACAAAAATTTACGGTAAAAAAAGGTCTTATCAAATGAAACTATACGCCAGATACGTTGGCTGGGTCTATATAAAATCTTTTCTTATCGTATTTTTAGCGCTTGAGCTATTTTATGTTGGCATTGATCTGCTTACAAATTTAAAAGATCTGCCACCATCTGCGAACCTTCAGCTGCTCTACGTTGGCCTTACTGCGCTAAGTGCCATTAGCTACGTTTTGCCACTTTCGCTCATCTTTGCGCTAATAATTTTACATGTAAATATGGTTCGCTCAAACGAGCTAATCAGCTTTTATGCTCTTGGCATTAGTAAAAATAAGCTCATTTTGCCGCCATTTCTCATCGCATTTTTTGTGACTATTTTTTATGTCGGACTAAATTTTACGCCATTTGCTTATGCGCATGACTATCAAAAAAGTATCGCTAAAAACACCGCTTTTTCAAAAAGCACAAACGACTCATTTTTGAAATTTGAAGGCAAATTTATCTATATAAAAGAGCTAAACTCAGCCAAACAAAGGGCAAATGACGTGAGAATTTTTGACATTAATGGCACTGACTTGCTCTCAACAACCTTTGCCAACCACGCTAAATTTAAAGACAATGAGTGGGTTTTAGAGGATGTAAATCAGACCTTTTTGCCTCAAAATTTAGAGCTTGGCGAAAATGGCTTTAGTAAGGTAAAAAGCGAAAATTTAGATGCGCTAAGAGGCTTTAAGCCAAAGAGTATCGAGAGTGCTGCAAGCGTTGAAAACTCAAAATTTAACATACCTGATGCGATAAATTTTATAAAGACATTTAAAAACGAAGGCATAGGGCTAGACAGCGCAAGAACGGCATTTTATAATCTTGCTATCACACCATTTTTTGCGCCATTTTTATTGCTTATTTTTTACTATCATTTGCCAGTGACCGGCAGGTTTTTTAACCTTGCACTCTCAACTTTTATCTTTGTTGTGATAACTCTCGTAGTTTGGGGACTTCTCTTTATCTTAACCAAATTTGCTCAAACCTCAGTCATCTTGCCAGAGATCGGCATGGTGCTTCCAGTTATTTTGCTTTTTGCATACGCCATTTATCTCATAAAATCGCATCGTTAAGCCAAATTTTGGCAACTTTTTTGTAAAATCAAGCCATTTTAAAAAAGGCTATTTTATGGATTTTAAAGAGCTTGCAAGCAAATACAAAACCCCACTTTACGTTTATGATTTTAACTACATTAAAGAGCGCTACGAGGCGCTAAAAAACGCATTTTATGCTAGAAAATCTCTGGTTTGCTACGCTGTAAAGGCAAACTCAAATTTAAGTGTTTTAAAATTTCTGGCTAATCTTGGAGCAGGATTTGACTGCGTGAGCATCGGCGAGGTCAAAAGAGCGCTGCTAGCGGGAGCTAAGAGATATCAGATCATCTTTAGCGGCGTTGGCAAGAGCGACGAAGAGCTAAAAGAGGCTTTAGAAAATGAAATTTTGCTTATAAATGTCGAGAGTTTTGCCGAGCTTTTAAGGCTTGAAAACATTGCAAAGGGGCTAAATTTAAAGGCAAGGATCAGCATCAGGGTAAATCCAGGCGTTGATGCTAAAACGCACCCATACATCTCAACAGGACTAAATGAGAACAAATTTGGCGTTGATGCGCAGACAGCTAAAAAGATGTATATCCACGCTAAAGCATCAGAGTTTCTTGAGCCAACTGGCATACACTTTCACATCGGCTCGCAGCTAACTTCTCTAAGTCCGATCATAGACGCTGCAAACATCGTTAGCGAGCTTTTAAGAGAGCTAAAGGCGCTCGAGATCGACATCAAATTCTTTGATGTTGGCGGCGGACTTGGTATCATCTATAACGACGAAAAAGAGATAAATTTATATGACTACGCACAAGGAATTTTAGGCGCGCTAAAGGGTCAAGACGTGACTATCGTTTGCGAGCCAGGACGCTTCATCGTGGGCAATGCAGGATACTTTGTCGCAAGCGTTTTATATGAGAAATTTAACGGCAAAAAGAGATTTGTCATCACTGATGGCGCGATGAATGATCTTATAAGACCAAGCCTTTATGGCGCGCATCACAAAATTTTCGCCTACGGCAAGGATGAAAATTTAGGCACTTGCGACGTGGTTGGTCCAGTCTGCGAAAGTGGCGACTTTTTAGCAAAAGATATAGAGCTGCCAGAGTGTGAAAGTGGCGACGTCATCGTGGTTAAAGGGGCTGGAGCTTATGGTTTTAGTATGAGCTCAAACTACAACACAAGAAACAGAGCCGCTGAAATTTGCGTGCTTGATGGCAAAGATAGGCTGATAAGAAGACGCGAGAGTTTCGAGGACGTCGTGGCACCTGAGATAGAATTTTTGGAGAGCGCTGATGCAAGAGCTAAATGAGCTTAGAAAAGAGATCGATAGTATCGATGATCTCATTTTAAATAAATTAAATGAGAGGATGAAGCTTGTTGAACAGATCGGCAAGCTAAAGCAAACGAGTGGGACGCCTATATATCGCCCTGAGCGTGAGCGAGCTATCATAAACCGCCTAACAAGCCTTAGCAAAGAAAAAGCCTTAAATAAGGCTGCGATCGAGGCTATTTATCTTGAAATTTTTGCCGTTAGTAGAAATTTAGAGATGCCTCAAAAGATCGTCTATCTAGGACCTGAGGGCACCTATACGCATCAAGCAGCGCAGAGTAGATTTGGCGCGATGAGTGCCTATCTGCCACTTGCTACGATCGAGGCAGTTTTTACGAAGCTAGCTCAAAAAGAGGCAAAATATGGCGTCGTGCCTATCGAAAATAACACTGAAGGCGCTGTTGGAGCTACGCTTGATTGTTTGAGTAAATTTGATGATATAAAGATAGTGGCAGAGCTCTACGTAGATATCCACCACAGCTTTGTTAGCATAAATGAAAATTTAAAAGAGATAAAGCGAATTTACTCGCATCCGCAAGGCTACAACCAATGCCGTAAATTTTTAGAAGATCACCTGCTAAATGAGGTCGAATTTATCCCAGCCAAATCAACCGCCGCAGCCGCATATATGGCATCTATGGATAGAGAATCAGCCGCCATTTGCTCAAAAATCGCAGCTAAAATTTACAATGTGCCAATCGTTTATGAAACGATCGAAGATAATATGGCAAATAGAACGAGATTTTTGATTTTAAGCGATTTTAAAAACGCCAAGGTTGAAAACTCAAAGACTTCGATCCTAGCAAAGACCGATCACCGCCCAGGACGCCTTGCTGATCTGCTTTCTATCTTTAAAAATGAAAATATCAATATCACAAAACTTGAGTCACGTCCTATCAAGCAGCGTGAATTTAAGTCAATTTTTTATCTTGACTTTGAGGGGCATATCGACGATGAGAAAGTGCAAAACGCCTTTGAGCTTGCAAAAGAGGGCGGCGCTGAGATAACGTGGCTGGGAAGCTATTTAAACGGAGATGAGTGATGAAATTTAATGATTTTTTAGACGATCTAGTAAATTACGAGGCTGGAAAGCCGATCGAGCTTGTGGTTAGAGAGTTTGGCATCGATGCAAAAGATGTGATAAAGCTAGCGAGCAATGAAAATCCTTTTGGCACTAGCAAACGCATAGAAGAGGCGCTAAAAGAGGTCGCTAAAAACGCACATCTCTATCCAGACGATAGCTACTTTGAGCTAAAAGAGGGGCTGGCTAAGAAATTTGGCGTAACTAGCAAAAATCTAATCATCGGCTCTGGAAGCGACCAGATTATAGAGTACGTGTTGCACGCAAAGGCAAACAAACAAAGTGGCGTTTTGATGGCTGGTGTGACATTTGCGATGTATGAAATTTACGCAAAGAAAACGGGGGCTAAAATTTACCGCACAAAGAGCTTGGAGCATGATCTAGGTGAGTTTTTAGAAATTTATAACGCCAAAAAAGATGAAATTTCAGTCATTTTTCTATGTATGCCAAACAACCCTTTGGGCGAGTGCTTGGACGCTGAAGAGATTTTTAAATTTATAGAAAAAGTCGATGAAAACACGCTTGTGGTGCTTGACTGCGCCTACAATGACTTTGCTAAATTTAAAGACGCTAAAAAAGAGATAAAACCAAGCGAGGTGGCAAAACTTAAAAATGTAATCTATCTTGGCACTTTTTCAAAGGCCTACGCACTTGGCGGCATGCGCGTGGGATACGGCGTGGCAAACGAAGAGATCATAGGTGCGCTTTCAAAGCTAAGAGCTCCTTTTAATATCACGACTCCAAGCTTAAGAGCGGCGATCGTGGCGCTAAAAGATAATGAGTTTGTGCAAAAAACTATGAAAAATAACTTCGAGCAGATGAAAAGATATGAGGAATTTGCAGAGCAAAACGGCATAGAGTTTATCCCAAGCTATACAAATTTCATCACATTTAAATTTAATGAGCCAAAATCAAGCCAGATATGTGAAAAGATGTTAAAAAAAGGTATAATTTTACGAGATTTAAAAAGCTACGCCTTAAATGCGGTGAGAATAACCATCGGCCAAGCGTGGCAAAACGATAGAGTTTTTGAAGAGCTAAAGCAAATTTTAAAGTAGGGATATGGATTTTAAGGCATTACTTCATCAAATAAGTCAAATTTACCAAAAGCTTTCGCTAAAGCAAAAGATCGTCGCAGGTGGCTCGATAGTCCTTGTTGTGGCGTTTTTGGTATTTTTAACACTTTACAAAAATAAAACAGAAAATTTTTCAGGTTACAGCGTCCTTTTTGAAAACATCAGCCCAAGCGACTCAGCGCTAATAGTCGATCAGCTAAATAAAGATGGCATAAAGTATAAACTAGCAAATGAAGGCACTATCCTTGTGCCAACGAGCGATGTCTATAAAGAGCGTATCGCGGTTGCAACGCTTGGCATACCAAAAGAGAGCAAGATCGGTTTTGAAATTTTTGACAAGCAAGAATTTGGCGCAACAGATGCCGAGCAAAGGGTTAAATTTCAAAGAGCGCTTGAGGGCGAGCTAGCTAGAACGATAGAGAGCCTCTCGTCTATCCAAAAAGCGACCGTTCGTATCGCAATACCTAAAGAGAGTGTATTTACCGAGCGCCAGTCGCTGCCAACGGCCTCGATCGTAGTCGAGCTAAAGCCAGGGGTTAATTTAAGCGCGAAGCAAATTTTTGGCATTAAAAACCTTGTGGCGGCCTCTGTTACAAATTTAAGCACTGAAAATGTCAAAATAGTAAATCAAGACGGCGTTGCGCTTGGCGATGAGGACGGAGAGTTTGATAGTGACGCCATAGCTCAGCAGATCCGCTATAAGCGCGAGTTTGAAAACAACTACGAGCAAAAGATAGTAAATGTTTTAGCCCCAATCGTAGGCGGGGCAGATAAGGTCGTAGCAAAGGTAAATATCGACTTTGACTTTGATAAAAAAGATACAAAAAGCGAGGTTTATGACCCAAATAACGTCGTTAGAAGCGAGAGTAATATCGAGGAAAAACGCCAAGGCTCATCTCCAAATGAAGTGGGTGGCGTACCAGGTGCGGTTAGTAACATAGGTCCTGTTCAAGGGCTAGATGACAGCACTTTAAGAGAGCAGTATAACAAGAGCTCGCAGCAGACAAACTACGAAATTTCAAAGAAAGTGACAAATGTCAAAGGGCAGTTTGCTAGTATCAACAGAGTGAGCGCAGCTGTCGTTATAGACGGGCTTTATCAGAGTAAAAAGGATAAAGATGGCAAGCCGACTGGCGAGCTAGAATTTACTCCACTTACAAAAGAGCAAAGAGATTCGATCACAAATTTGATCAAACAATCAATCGGCTACAACCAAAGCAGGGGCGACGAGGTTAGCCTTGATAACTTTGAGTTTAAAACTGGTAAAGACGTAAGCGCTGGCGAAAGAATGGATGGGCTCTTAAATAATTATGTAATGCCGTTTTTACCGCTATTAAAATACGTTTTTGCACTTCTTTTACTCTACTTTTTCTACAAAAAGGTCATCGTGCCATTTATGCAAAAAATGCTTGAGGAGACGAAAGAGAAAGAAGAGCAAGCCCAGGACGATCTTGAAGAGATCGAGATGGATGCAGAAGATACGCTCGAGAAATTTAAAGCCGCTCGTAAGAAGGTCGAGGAGCAGCTTGGCCTTGGTGGTGAATTTAACGAGGACGAGTTAAAATACGATGTTCTTCTTGAAAAAATGAAGATTATAGTTACTGAGCGAAGCGAGGAAATTTCAAATTTACTCCAAGATATGGTTAAAAACGATAGTGACTTTAACATGCGTAAGGAAATTTGATGTCTATAAAACTAACCGATAAGCAAAAGATGATATATGATGATCTTTCAATGCCTGAAAAGATCGCTATTTTACTGATCCAGCTTGGTGAAGAGGCGACGAGCCTTATATTTTCACATATGGATGTTGATATTATTACTGAAATTTCAGGCTACATAGCAACTGCAAAAAATATAGACAAGCAAGTGGCAGGCGCTATTTTGGAAGAATTTTACGCTCTCATGCAGTCAAACCAATATATGAGAAGCGGCGGCTTAGAGTATGCAAAAGAAATTTTATACCGCACATTTGGCCCAGAGGCTGCTCAGAAAATTTTAGACAAGCTTGCTAAAAGCATGGAAAACTCAAAGAGCTTTGGCTATCTTGATAAGATAAAGCCACAACAGCTTGCAGACTTCATCGTAAATGAGCATCCTCAAACTATCGCACTAATACTTGCCCACATGGACTCAACAAGTGCTGCCGAGACGCTAAGCTTTTTCTCAGATGAGTTAAGAAGCGAGGTGGTGATCAGGATGGCAAACCTCGGTGAGATCAGCCCATCAGTCATCAAGCGTGTCTCAACCGTGCTTGAGGGCAAACTTGAGAGCCTTACATCTTACAAGGTCGAGGTTGGAGGCCCAAGGGCTGTGGCAGAAGTACTTAACAGACTTGGTCAAAAAGCTAGTAAAAGTACTATCGAGCGCATCGAACAAAGCGATGATAAGCTTGCTACAACGATCAAAGAGCTTATGTTTACCTTTGAGGATATTAGTAACCTTAATGCAACTGCGATTAGAGAAATTCTCAAAAATGTTGATAAAAAAGACCTTATGATCGCATTTAAAGGTGCCAGTGATGGTATTAAGGAGAAATTTTTATCAAATATGTCTCAGCGTGCGGCTGAAGCCTTTAAAGAGGAGATGCAATACCTTGGCGCTGTGCGTGTAAAAGACGTTGAAGAGGCGCAAAGACGCATAGTCGAGGTCGTTCAAGGCCTAGCTGAACAAGGTATCTTCCAAGTTGGCGAAGCAGATGAGATGATAGAATGAAAAGTAGCGTAATAACTGGTGAGAATTCATCAACTCACTTTATAGAAAATTATAGATTTAAGGTGCTTGGAAGTAACGAAAGAGCCCAAGATAGCGCACCTGTTTTGATAGAAGAAAATAATCTTAGTGAAGAGCTAAATGAACAAAGCTTAGAGCAAGGTGGTGAAAATTTCGCACCTCAGATGCCGCACCCAGTGCAACCAAACATGCAAAATCACTTTGCGCCTCAGTCTCAAAATAGCCAAGCTCACCAGCCTGGATTTGACTCTAGCTTTGTCGAGGAGCTGCTTAAAAAGACAGATGAGCTAAGCAGCAATATCATCAAGCTTCAAATGCAAATAGAAAATCAAGAGAGCGAATTTGCAAAACGTCTTGAAGCTGAAATTTCTCGTGCAAAAGAGGATGGCAAAAACGAAGGCATCGCTCAAACAAACGCTGCAAATGAGGCAAAGATAAAAGAGCTTGAGGCTAAATTTAGCGCTTCAGCTGCAAAGTTAGATGAGCAGTACGCTAAATTTGATGAGTTTTTGAAAAAGAGCGAGGAAGAGCTTGGCCAAACTGCGATAAAGATCGCAAAAGAGGTGATAGAAAAAGAGGTGTCAAGCGCATCTAGCCAGATTGCTCATCACCTAGCAAATTCGCTTATAAAAGAGCTAAGCGACGTAAAAAATATAGAAATTCGCGTTAATCCTGAAGATAGCGACTATCTAAAAGAGCAGTTTAGTAAAAACGAACGCGTAAAAGTAAGCGCTGATGATGCCATAAGCAAAGGTGGCGTGGTGATAATAAGCGAGGGCGGAAACATCGACGCGACGATGCAAACAAGGCTTGAGAAGCTAAAAATGCTGGTAAATAATGAATAAAGACGTTAAAAGCCTAAATGTCGATGAGCTAAACGCACTTTGCCACGACATCAGAGATAAAATTCTATCCACCGTTAGCAAAAATGGCGGTCATCTTAGCTCAAATATCGGCGCAGTCGAGATCATTGTCGCGATGCATAAAATTTTTGACGTTACAAAAGATCCGTTTATTTTTGACGTGAGCCACCAAAGCTACGCGCACAAGCTACTAACTGGGCGCTGGGATAGCTTTGATACGCTTAGAAAATTTAACGGTATCAGCGGCTACACAAAGCCAAGCGAGAGTAAATTTGACTACTTTGTGGCAGGCCATAGCTCAACGTCCATTTCACTAGCAGTTGGCGCTGCAAAGGCGATCAAACTAAAAAATGAAGAGCGCTTGCCAGTAGCTGTCATAGGCGATGGCTCACTAAGTGGCGGCATGGCGTATGAGGCACTAAATGAGCTGGGGGATAGAAAATATCCTTGCGTCATCATCCTAAACGACAATGAGATGAGTATAAGTAAGCCAATAGGCGCACTTAGCAAGTATCTAAGCCAGATGATGGCAGGGCAGTTTTATCAAAAATTTAAAGGCAGGGTTGAGCGCTTTTTAAGCTACATGCCAGACTCCGCAGCCTATATGGCTAGACGCATGGAGGAGGGCATCAGGCTCATCACTCCTGGTATGTTTTTTGAAGAGCTTGGGCTTGAGTACATAGGCCCAGTCGATGGACACGACCTTTCAGCGCTTCTTAGTACATTTGAAACTGCTAAAAATATGAAAAAACCAGTCATCGTGCACGTGCAGACGCTAAAGGGCAAAGGGTATGAATTTGCCGAGGGTTACTATGAAAATTGGCACGGAGTTGGGCCGTTTGATCTAAAAAGTGGCGAATTTATAAAAAGACAGTCAAACAAGTCAGCCACGGCGATCTTTAGCGAGCAGCTTTTAAAGATGGCAAGAGAGCACAGCGATATCGTTGGCGTAACGGCTGCGATGCCAACAGGCACTGGTATGGACGCGCTCATACATGAGTTTCCAGACCGCTTTTGGGACGTGGCGATAGCCGAGCAGCACGCAGTTACATCTATGTCGGCCATGGCAAAAGAGGGCTTTAAGCCATTTGTTGCGATATACTCGACCTTTATGCAAAGAGCCTACGATCAGGTCATTCACGACGCTTCTATATTAAATTTAAACATCACATTTGCGATGGATAGGGCAGGCATCGTGGGTGAGGACGGCGAAACGCATCAGGGTGCTTTTGATATCAGCTTTTTAAACGCTGTGCCAAACATGGTTCTTTTTGCTCCAAGGTGCGAAGAGAGCATGAAAAATGTTATGGAATTTGCCTACTCTTATAAGGGTGTTGGCGCGTTTAGATATCCGCGTGGGGCGTTTATTTTAAGGGATGAGTTTAAAGCTAAACCGCTTAAGTTTGGCAAGGGTGAAATTTTGGCTGACGCAAAGAGTGAGACCGCATTTTTAGGCTATGGTAATGGCGTTGGCAAGGCAAATTTGGTTAGAAATTTACTAGCTGGCAAGCTTGAAGCTATCCTTGTCGATCTAGTCTTTGTAAAACCGCTTGATAGTGAGCTTTTACTGGATCTTGCGAAACGCACTAAAAAGTGGTATATCTTTAGCGATAGCGCTAAAAAAGGCGGTGTTGGCGAGATCGTAAGTGCCTTTTTACAAGAAAATGGCATATCAAATGTAAGCGTTGTTAGCTTCGAGTATGATGATAAATTTATCCAGCATGGCTCGACAGCTGAGGTCGAAAAGAGCCTTGGCATAAGCGCTGAGCAAATTACCCAAAAATTACTAGAGAATAATTAATATCATTTAATAAAGAAACGTTTAATATTACTTTTGCTAGCATAAAGCAAAAATTTGTATAGGGGAAAATTATGCAATATGTATCGTTGCTAAAACAGTCTGGGCTTAAAGTAACGCCGCAGCGTCTTAGCGTTTTGAGAATTCTTGATCGTCACACACATCCAACGATCGATGAGCTTTATGATGAAATTTTGAAAGAAAATCCATCAGTTTCGCTCGCAACTGTCTATAAAAACCTAAACACTCTAAAAGACGAGGGGTTAGTGGTTGAAGTAAATATCGTCAATCAAAAGGCGAGATACGATATTTACGAGCATCCACACATCCACGTGGTTTGCGAAAACTGCGGTAGCGTCGAGGATATGAGCTATGATGACTCAGAGCTTGGCAAATACCAAGAAGCGCTTGAAAAAAAGATCGGTAACATCATCGAGCGCCTAAATATCGTTGCTAGCGTAAAGAGCTGTAAACACTGCCGATAAGGCAAAATTTATGTTGCATTATGCAACATAAATTTTTATTTTTCTTCATAAAACACTTCAAACAAGCCTGAAATTAGCATCTTTCTCATTATTTTAAGCACTAACTTGCTAAAATAAACAAAAAATTTCGGAGAAAAATGTGGGTTTGGAGATAGAGCGTAAATTTTTACTCAAAAATTCTCAAATTCTAGATTTTCTAAAAGATGCTGGAGTAGTTTTTAAGCACCTTGAAATTTCTCAGTTTTACACCAAGATCACGCAAAATGAAGAGATCCGCTTCAGAAGTGAAGAGGGTAAATTTATAAAAACGATCAAGGTTGGCAAAGATCTTATAAGAGAAGAAAATGAGGAATTTTGTGAAAAGGCGGAGTTTAAAAAGGCTCTAAAAAACCGCATTGGACACGTCATTACAAAAGATAGATACATTTTTCGGCTAAATAATAATCCCTGCAACATCGATATTTTTAAAGAGGGCTTAAATGGGCTTTGCACGTTTGAGATCGAATTTAGTGATGAAAATGAGGCTGTATATTTTAAGTTGCCACCATTTTTGGAGCAGTTTTGTAAGGCCGATGTCACCTGCGATAAAAGATATAAAAACAAATTTCTTGCCATTCATGCAAACGAAAATGAACAAATCGACTACAAAAGAG
>NZ_CALACG010000074.1 GCF_937890585.1 uncultured Campylobacter sp. | reverse complement strand
GCAATAACTAGCAAGCAAGAGCCCGTATTTCATGCGACCGTGGTTGGCAAGCCGCCGCTTGAGGATAAGTACATGGGCTGGGCGACTGAGCGCATTTTCTTACCACTTTTACGCACGAGCGTGCCAGAGCTACTAGACTACAATATGCCTGAAAATGGCGTCTTTCATAACCTTATCCTAGCCAAGATCAACGCTCTTTATCCAGCGCACGCAAAGCAGGCGATGCACGCATTTTGGGGAGTTGGGCAGATGAGCTTTGTAAAGCATGCGATCTTTGTGGATAACGATGCACCAGAGCTAGCAGAATACGACAAATTTGCGGACTTTGTGCTTGATCGCTTTGGTAGTGAGAGTGTGCTGATAAGTCAAGGCGTGTGCGACCAACTCGATCACGCTAGTCCAAACTCGTGCTTTGGCGGCAAGCTAGGCATCGACGCGACACAGGACTTTTGTAAATTTAGCCCTGTAGTTTTAAGCGACGATGAGCTTTTGGCTAAATTTCAAAGCGTTTCGCCAAATGTCAGGGAGCTTAGGCAGTTTAAAAAAGAGAGTAAAACGCCTATTTGTGTGGTGAAATTTGAAAAAGATCGCCCTGTAAAAGAGCTATTTAAAAAGCTTTTAGTCTTTAAAGAATTTTTCAAGCTTCTAGTCGTAGTCGATATGCAAAACTACCTAGAAAATCCATATATGCTGCTTTGGCGCGTGACAAATAACATCGATGCCTTGCGAGATATCTACATAGATGGCGAAATTTTCTGCGTGGATGCGACTAGCAAGAGTGAGCTAGAGGGATATACTCGTGGCTGGCCTATGCAAACAGACTGCGAGCGTGAAGTGGTGGCTAGCCTTGTTAAACGCGGCGTAGTGAAAGATGAGCCGGAGCTGTTTCATAAATTTGAGATATTTGGGTAGAGTTGTAGCCTAGTGGATTTGGCACGCTCGTGCGTAAAAGCGGCAAGAAAATGCGCTCAGTAGCCCACCCCATATACTTATCTTCAAGCGGCGGCTTGCCAACCACGGTCGCGTGAAAGATAGGGTCTTGCTTGCTTGTTATCGCCGTGACCTCCATCACTGGAAATGGCTCGATCGGCGTGTAAAAGCCGGTGTGATCGCCAAATGGCCCTTCAAGCTCGCTCTTAGTCGTATCGACAAAGCCCTCTATCACGTAGTCTGCGTCTTGCGGAACGTAAATTTCATTAGTGAGCGACTTTACAAGCTTGGCTGGCTCTTTGCGGATGAAGCCGTAAAGTAGCAGCTCAAAGACGCCCTTTGGCAGTGGCGCTTGAGCGCACCAGATATAAAGCGGATCGCCGCCGATCGCCACAGAGACTGGCATCTTACGACCTGCGCGCTTGTACTCGTGAAAGAAATTTGCGCCGTCTTTGTGGATCTGCCAGTGCATTCCAAGGCGATTTTTATCATAAATTTGCAGTCTATACATACCTAAATTTTGCAGTGCGCCATCAAGACTTTGCGTATAGACCTGCCCCATCGTGACAAAAGCGCCTCCGTCGTGCGGCCAGGTCTTTAGCGCAGGCAGGCTCAAAAGATCGGCCTGCTCGCCTATAAATTTGACCTGCTGGCACTCACCCTCACCCTTTAGCCTTTTAGTAAAAATCTTTCTCATGCTAAAAAGATAGGCCAAAAAGTCAAGCTTTTCTTTGAAATTCTCAGGTTTTTTGGGCTTTAAGAGCTTCTCTATCTCAGCTGCGATCTCATCAGGCCCCACGCCAAATATCAGCTCAAGCGCCCTTTTTGAACCGTAGATATTTGTAAGCACCGGGGCAAATTTACGCCCAGTTTTTTTGCAGACTGGATTTGTAAAAAGTAGTGCTTGTGAGCCCTCGCGCTTGACCTCGATGTAGCTAGCGTGCGCGATCTCTAGGTCGATATCTACTGGCTCCTCGATCACTCTAAGTAGGCCGTTATCTTTTAAAAGCTTGATGTAGTCCATATTTTTCCTTCATAATTTATATCCGAACAAGCCGTTTTCAAAGCTAAAATTTTAACTGCGTTTTGAGTCAAATTTGCAAACATTTTGAGCCAAAAACACAGCTTTAACTGCCGAAAAATTAGTAAAATCATAAAAATTATCGGTTTTGGCGGATACGCTAATTTAATTGCCGGCTTCGCAAAAATTTAATCTCTTACAACCCCTAACCAAAAGCGTGCGACGCTAAATTTACAGCGTTAAGACAAGCAAAAAGTTGCAAGCCGGCCTAGTTATCCTATATCTGTCTAAGTCGTCTTAAAAAGATACCATTTTGAGTTTGCAGAGAGCCGTTCTAACATTATAAACTCGCTCGGACTCATCTGCGGCAGATTAGATTCGTTTTCCACGCGCATAAAACCCACTACATTATCCGTTACGCCACCTATGATCACCTCAAAAACTCCACCGTCGTACGCCGCATGAGATAGATGTAATCGCTTTACGACTTCGTTTGCCGCCACTTCATCCTTTTGATATAGCGCAAACAGCTCTTCAAATTTTGCCTCGTTTTCGCGTCCGAATTTTAGCAATGCATTATCACTTGCCAAAATCAACCTTAAATTTTCTATATCCACGCCCATTGCTCTAAGTTGCGCCTTTTCCGCCTCGCTCGCAACCTCATAGCCATTTATCATCGCCTCTATGATGCTGGTTTGCGCGAGCGATCTGAGCGCATAAATACCGTCTTCTTTAGCAAAAATGTATAGATCAAGGTATGCGTCGTTTTTAGAAGTGAGCCAAACGCGAAATATCCCACTAAATTCGCTACTCCTGCCGAGTTTGGTGACTTTTATTTCGTCAAATTTGTCGGATGAGTAAAAATTATTTTTTAAGCGATCTCGCATCTCACCCTTAAAATAGACGTTTTTATCGAAATTTTTATCGGTAAAGAGCGAATAAATAAGCTCTAAATCTACCTGCGCAAAAAGCTCGGACATCAAAAACGCTAAAATAAGCGCTTTTCTCATATATTCGCCATCTCTTCAGCGCGTTTTAAAAGCTCTCTCGCCCCTTTTTCTATAAATTTATACGCTAACTCTTTGCCGACACTTTTAAATTTATCTTTGTTAGTCTTTAAGCTATCTTTTATAAACTCGCTTCCATCAGGCAGGCCAACGATCGCATCGATAGAAATTTTATCGCATTTTAGCCTTGCACTTATGCCTATTGGCACTTGGCAGCCACCCTCCAAAACGCTTACGAAGTCACGCTCTATGGTCGTTTCTATAACTGCATTTTCGTCGTTTAGAAAGTCAATCTGCTCTAAAATTTGCTTCTCATCTCTAGCCTCGACGCCAAGAGCGCCCTGCCCCATCGCAGGTATCATCTCGTCAAAGCCAAATGTGTAGATGTGTGCCACTTCAGCCTTGATATTTAGGCGGTTTATTCCAGCCATCGCCAAAATGATCGCATCAAATTCGCCCTCTTTTAGCTTGCGTAGGCGTGTTTGCACGTTTCCACGAAGCGAGATGATCTCAAGATCAGGTCTCATGATAAGTAGCTGCATCTTACGGCGTAGGCTCGTTGTGCCAACCTTTGCGCCGTGCGGTAGGTCGCTAAATTTAGCAAATTTCTCACTTATCATCGCATCTCTCGTGTCCTCACGTGAGCAAATGGCCGCTAGTTTAAGTCCTTCTGGAAAGACTACTGGCACGTCTTTTAGGCTATGCACGGCGATGTCGGTCTCGCCTTTTAGCATGCTATCTTCAAGCTCTTTTGTAAAAAGCCCTTTGCCGCCGATCTTGGCAAGTGGCGTGTCAAGTATCACATCGCCCTTTGTCTTCATGCCCTCAAGCACGACCTTCACGCCCTTGTGCTGCGCCTCGATCCTAGCCTTGATATGCTCGCTTTGCCAAAGCGCTAAGATGCTCTTTCTAGTTGCTATTTTTATCTCTTTCATCATCTCTCCTAATTTACTCTTTTTGGCTCTTCGATGACCTCAACGTCGATGATCTCGCCCTCATCTTTTTTACTGCGCTGCTCGCTAAAGTTTTGAAATTTAAACTCCTGATAGCTCTCATTTTTCGCTGCATCTTTCTTAAACACTAAAGAAAAAACGACCACGGCGATACCAAAAATATCTGTCAAAATCCCTGGCAAAAAGAGCAGCGCTCCGCCAAAGCTAAGTCCTAGCTGGCTAAATAAATTTCCGCCAAGAAAGCTTTTAAGCGCCACTTGAGGCGAATTTAAGCTAGAAAATCCAGCATTAAAAAGAAGTGCGATACCAACAAATCCAGAGACCAGCACCTCAAGAAAGTAGTTCAAAAAGCCAAATTTATCAACAAAAAGATAGATAAAGACCGCTTCTATCAAAAAAAACAAAAATGCAAAAAATCTCATAAGCTTTCTTTTATCTTTCTAAAGGCGTCGTTTGCCTCTATCGCCTCTTTGCTTAGCCCATCTCTTGTGATAAACTCGACCTTGCCATTTGCAAATTCTTTACCAACAAGTAGCGCATAAGGAAAGCCGATAAGTTCAAAATCATTCATCTTAACGCCAAATCTCTCGTTTCTATCATCGATTATGACGCTAACGCCAGCTTTTTTAAGGCTCTCATAAAGCTCAAATGCAAATTTCACGCCCGCTTCATCTTTTAAATTTGAGATGATGATCTCCACATCAAACGGCGCGCACTCTTTTTTCCAGATGCAGCCCCTCTCATCGTGGCTAGCTTCTATCATCACAGCGATAAGCCTGCTGATGCCGATGCCGTAGCAGCCCATCAAAAATGGCTTTGCCTTGCCGTTTTCATCAAGATATGTCGCATTCATCGCAGCTGAATATTTATCGCCTAGCTGAAAGATATGACCAACTTCTATGCCTTTGCTAAGTTTTAAATTTCCGCCGCAAACTGGGCATTTATCGCCCTCTTTTACCTTTACAAGGTCTTTAAATCTCTCCTCGTTAAATCCGCTAACACTAACGCCAACAAAGTGATAGTCCTTCTCGTTAGCGCCGCATATCATGTTATTTGCACCCCTTAGCTCGTTATCTATAAAAAATTTCACATCTTTTAGCCCAACTGGCCCGCAAAATCCAGCCACAAGCCCAGCTTTAGCCACGTCATCCTCGCTGGCATCTACTAGCTCAAGCGCCTTGCAAGCGTTTTGTGCCTTTGTCTCTTGAAGCTCGTCATCGCCCCTTACAAAAAAGACCACAACCTCCTCTTTCTCCTCGTAGATCGCCTTTTTCATAACAGCTTTTATGCAGTAAAACTCGCTAACTTTGAAAAACTCAGCGACATCTTTTATCGTTTTTGCATTTGGCGTTAGAAATTTAGCCGCGTCTGCCTCTGGCGCTTCAGCCTCGCTAACTCTTGGTTTGCGTCTTGCCGCCTCGACGTTTGCAGCGTATCTGCAAGCCTCACAGCAAAGTATGTCGTCCTCGCCATTACTTGCAAGCACCATAAACTCTTTACTGCCACTTCCTCCTATGGCTCCGCTATCAGCCTCTACGGCTCTAAAATTTAGTCCCAAGCGGGTAAAAATCTTACTATAAGTTGCCTCCATAAGGTCAAACTCACGCTTAAGATCCTCTTTGCTTGAGTGAAAGCTATAACCATCTTTCATCGTAAATTCTCGCCCTCTTAGCAAGCCAAAGCGTGGTCTTGCCTCGTCACGAAATTTGGTGTTTATCTGGTATAAATTTAGCGGCAGCTGCTTGTAGCTAGTCACCTTGCCACGCACCAAAGCAACGGCTGCCTCTTCATTTGTCGGGCTTATGACAAAGTCATTTTCTTTTCTATCTTTAAAGCGCAAAAGCTCCTTGCCAAAGACATTGTATCGGCCACTTTGCTTCCATAGCTCGCCTGAAGTGACCACACTAAAGCTCACCTCTAGCGCTCCAGCCTCGTTCATCTCCTCTTTCACCACGCGTGAAATTTTATCGTGCATGATCTTTCCAAGCGGCAGATAGTTGTAAAGTCCAGAGCCGATCTGCTCGACAAAGCCACCTCTTATCAAAAACTGATGGCTTGGTAAAGATGCATCTTTTGGCGCTTCTTTGGTCGTTGGGGCGTAAAATTTACTAAATTTCATCTATATCTCCTGCTTGAAAATTTTGTTCATCTTTTATGTCAAATAAAAATTTAACTCCGTTTGAAAGCTCGCTCGCTCTCTCCTCGTCTGCAAGCCCTTTTAGCTTCATCGTTGGCTGGTGCAAAAAGGCTTTAAAGACTTGATGAATGAGCTTTTGTGCCTCATCATAATCGCTATGTTTTAAATAGCCCTTTTTCATCGCCTTTTCTAGCTCATTTTTCGCGCAAATTTCAGCCTGCTTGCGGATTGATTTTATAAGAGGCACGCTCATATCTTCTTTTAAAGTCTTTAAAAACTCGCTCGTATCTTGACCGACGATCGAGTAGGCCTTTTGCGCCTGCTCCTCTCTGAGGGCTAAATTTTTACGCACGATCTCCTCTAAGCTATCGACCGTATAGACGCTGATCAGCTCCGTGTTTAAAAGATCGATGTCCCTTGGCACGGCGATATCAAAAAAGTATCTGTGAAATTCTCTTGGCTCGATGATCTCGCCTGTGATGATGGCGTGTGGAGCTGCAGTGCTTGAAAAGATGAGATCGTAGTTATTTACGTATTCTTTTAGTTTTAATATGCTATCCCAGCTCGCGCTATCTCCTAAGCTATCAACTAACTGCTCAACGCGCTCGGAGCTTCTGTTTATAATGATCACCTCTGCGCCACTTGATATGAGGTGCTTTGCTGCTAGCTCGCCCATCTCGCCAGCGCCCACGACGATAGCCGTTTTGCCCTCAAGCGTGCCAAAAATTTCTTTTGCTTTTGCTACGGCGACGCTTGAAACTGAGATTGGGTTTTTAGAAATTTGAGTTTCGTTTCTTACTTTAGCAGCGCACTTACATGCGTAGTGTATGATCTTGCTGATGTCTTCGCCACATGAGTTGTTGTCATAAGCAAATTTAAAGGCATTTTTTAGCTGGCCAACGATCTGCGTCTCACCAACGACTAGGCTATCAAGCGAGCTTGCCACAGCAAATAGGTGGTGGGCGGCACCGCTGTTCTCGTAGATGTCAGCTCTCTCATAAAGCTCATCTTCAAAAACGCCTGAAAATATCGACATACACCTGATGATATGAGCAGTGGCAGCCTTTACATCCTCCACGCTAGCTATGATCTCGACGCGGTTGCAGGTGTTTAGCACCATGCTCTCTTTTATGTTTTTGTTTGAGTTTATCAGCTTTAAAATTTGCTCTTTTTTCTCGTCACTATCAAATGCAAGCTTTTCTCTGACCGAAATATCAGTATTTTTATATGTAAAACTTATGTCTAAATAGTGCATCAAAATTCCCTATCTATCATGCTTTTTATGATCCCTTCAAGCTCGGCGTTTTTATACTCTTTTATCGCTTCTATCGCCTCAGCTCCAAGCCTTTTGGCTTCATTTATAGCCTTGCTAAGTGAGCTAGTTTTATCAAAATTTTCTTTTAGCCACGAAATTTCGTCCGCGTTTAACTTCTTTGCCCAAAGTGATCTAAGCTTTGTTTTGCTAGCCTCATCTAGGCTCTTATAAAGATATATGTAAGGAAGTGTCGTTTTGCCCTCGACAAAGTCGTTAAGCGCTGGTTTGCCAAGCGTTTTTTCATCTTGAGTTATGTCTAAGATATCATCAACGATCTGAAATGCAAGACCTAAATTTTTGCCATAAATTCCAAATTTCTCACTATCTTTGCCAGCTAGCTTTGCCCCGCAAATAGCCGTAGCTTCTATCAGAACAGCTGTTTTATAATAAATCATCTTTAGATATTCTTGCTCGTTTTCGTTAAAATTTTCAGCCATTTTCACATCCATCATCTCGCCGATGCTTAGTTTGCTGACCGCGTCTGAAACGACAGCTGCGATGCTTGGATCAAATTTTGTAAGCTCAAAATAAGCCTTTGAGTAGAGAATGTCACCTAGCATGACTGAGTTTTTACTGCCAAAAAGCGCGTTTATACTTGGCTTGCCGCGTCTTATATTTGCCTCGTCTATGACGTCGTCGTGAAGCAAGCTTGCAAGGTGGATGAGCTCGATGATAGCGCAGAGTTTAAGTGAAATTTCACTCTCGCCTGCGATTTTTAATAGAAGTTTTGAGCGCAGCTTCTTGCCTGAGCTTATTTTTACAAACATCTCACAGGCCTCTTCGTAGCCAAGCTCGCTTATAAATTTAGTCATTATTTCATCGATTTTATCCATTTTTATCCTTCTATTTATCCTCGTGCGGATCTCTAAAACCCACATCCACACGCTTGCTCTCATCTAGCAGCGCCACCCTAAAATGCGCCTTTTTGTCCCTAAAATCAATAAATGATATATAAAGGCTCACACTCTCGTTTGGCGGCATAGTAAAGTCAGGCAAAACTCGCTGCATATAGGTGTTTTGTCCTTGTCTTAGCGAAAAGACCATCTGCCTTGGATAGCGCCTAAAAAAACTTTGCACAGTGATATTTGTGCTATCAAATAGCGTCCAACGAAAGTCAAATGTTTCAACTTTTTGAGTTTTTTTCTCGGTTATAAAGACCCGTGCCCACTCATCTTTTTTAAGCTCAAATGTATGCACCGAATTTGGGTCAAAATTTGGCTCTTTTGCAAAAACAAGAGCGGCCAACAAGGCTATGAGCGCAGAAATTCTACTCATTTTGGCTTAAAATTTCTCCGCTAAGCTCGATATATAGGTCATTTACTCCGTTATAAATTTTATCTTGTTCGCTGAAAATAAAATTTCTGATCTCATCTTCGCTAACGCCATGCTTCTCGCAAAGCTCACTCATAGCTACAAATTTCTCAAAAATTTTATCTATCTCGTTTTTAACCAAAATGGCATTTGCGTTAAACAAAATGTCATAAAATTTATCCCTCGCACTGCCCTCAAATATATCTATCATCGCTGTTTCTTTGAAAATTTCTTAAGATTATAGCCAATTAAAACTAAGTTAGAAATTTAATATTATCTCCCACGCTTCGCTGACATTTTTAGCATTATAAGTCGCAGTTTTGCTCTCCTCGCCAAATCCCCAGCAAACTTGCACATAAGGCATATTTGCGTTTTTAGCCGCCAGCTCGTCTTTTAGGCTATCTCCGACAAAGATCGCCTTGCTGGCTCCAGTTTTTTGAACAGCCAAATGAAGCATCGCAGGATCTGGCTTTTGCGGTATCTCCTTGCTAGCACCGATGACCTCGTCAAATAGCTCATAAATTTCATTTTTCTTTAAAATTTTCTCTAGCGTATCGTGCGGGGCGTTACTTGCCAAAACGACCTTAAATTTAGCCTCTTTGCACTTTTGCAAAAGCTCTCTCACGCCATCATAGGTAATCGCGCACTCATCGTAAAATTTCTTAAATTTCTCTTCAAAACCCTCTTTTAAGCTCTTGCTTGGCGTGTCGATGCCGTAAAACTCAAGGGCTAAATTTCTACCTGGTTCGTTGATCGCTTTTATGATAAATTCTTTATCAAGTGGCGCTAAGCTTAGCTCGCCCCTTACTTCATTTACCGTTTTATATATCGCCTCGCCGCTATCGATCACTGTGCCGTCCATATCAAAAATAACTACTTTCAATCCTCATCCTTAAATTTATTTTTATGCTTTTCTTTTTTATATGTCTTTTGATTTTTTAGCTTATCAAGGAGATTTGCCGCCTTTAAAAGCTCATCTTTTGGGGCATTTTTGATAAGCAAATTTATAAAATTTTCTAGCGCCTTTGAGTATGGCTGATCAAGATAAACAGCCTCTACTTTTTC
>NZ_CALACG010000073.1 GCF_937890585.1 uncultured Campylobacter sp. | reverse complement strand
CTATAATGAATTTAAAAGGAAATAATGATGAATTTGGCTTTGCTGGTACACACGAATATACAATTACATATTCAAAAAATAAAAATTTGTTAAAACTAGGCGAATTTAATATTGATGATGAAGAATTAGATGATTGGCAAATTGATGAAAAGGGCTATTTTAAACAAGGTGCAAATTTAAAAGCTACTGGTGAGGCTGGAAGACGAGAAGATAGACCATCATTGTTTTTCCCTATATTTATAGATGCAGATAATAAAATATATATTTCCGACAATAATAATCCGCCTTTTAAAAATTTAGAAGTAATTTATCCTATAACAAACAATCAAGAAATGCGATGGCGTTGGAGTAAAGAAAAATTTAAAAAAGATATTGATGATGTTATAGTCTCAAGAAGTGGAACAATAGGTTTATACAAAAAACAAAGACCGTCATTAGGGGATATGCCATCAAAAAAACCAAAAACACTTTTTTACAAACCATCGTATAGTAGTGGCAATGGAACTGTTGAAGTTAAAAATTTGTTTGGTGAAAAAATTTTCTCAAATCCAAAACCGCTTCAATTACTAATTGACTTTATTCAAATTTCGACCAACAAAGATGACTTAATTCTAGACTTCTTTGTTGGCTCTGGCACGACCGCTCACGCTGTAATGGCTCAAAATTTAGAAGATGGCGGCAACCGTAAATTTATATTAGTTCAGCTTGATGAAAAAATAGACGAGAAAAAGAGCAAAACGGCTTATGATTTTTGTAAAAATGAGTTAAAAAGTAAAAATCCAACTATCTTTGATATAACAAAAGAGCGTATCTTGCGCGCAGCGCAATCTCTCTCTCTCTGAAGACGATGCGCGGCTTAAATTTAAAATATTTTCTGCCGTTCCGCCTTTAAAATCATATTTAGATAATTATTTAGACGGTGACTCTGATACGAAAGAGCCGAATTTATTTCCTAAAAATGAGCTTTCAAAAGATGATTTGACAGCACTTTTAACTACATTTGCAGTTTATGACGGCATAAAACTAACAGATGAGTTAAAAAGAGTAGATTTGGGAGGATATGAGGCGTATTATGCACAGAAAAAGCTATATCTTATAAATGAAAATTTTAATGGTAAAAATTTAAAAGCTTTGGTTGAGAAAATAGATAGCGATAAAGAATTTGCACCTGAGAAAATAGTAATTTACGAGCCTAGTTTTGAAAGTACGAGATGGCGTGAGTTAGACGAAGCTATTAAAAATTATGCAAATAAAAAGAATTTGCAAATAAGCTTAATTGCAAGGCATTAAAAATGGCTGGATTTAATTACGAAAAAGATTTGCCTCATCAAAATGAAGCGATAAATGCGGTTATGGATGCTTTAGTTGGATGTGAGATAAAAACGAGCCTAAACGCAGAGCAAAATCCTCTAATAGAAAGTAAAAACAAGGTTTTTGACGTCTGTATGCAAACCGGCACCGGCAAAACGTATACGTTTACGAAAATGATGTTTGAGCTAAATAAAATCGCAGGCGTTTTTAAATTTATAATCGCAGTGCCGACGCTTTCTATAAAAGCCGGAACGATGAGCTTTTTAAACTCAGAAGCTACCAGAGAGCATTTTAGAGATATCTACTCTAAAAATATCAAAATTTATCTAGTCGAGAGCGCAAAGCAAAACGATAAAAAAGAGCGTATGCCAAGTGCGATAAGCGAGTATGCAAGAGCTAGTGAAAATAATGCTATACACGTGCTTGTGATAAATCAAGGTATGATAAACTCTCAAACGCTGCAAAAAGAATTTGACGTAACTCTTTTTGATGAGATATCAAATCCTTTTAAGGCTATCTCATATACAAGGCCTATTTTGATAATAGACGAACCACATAAATTTGATAAAGAAAATAAAACGTGGGAAAATTTGAAGAAATTTAACGCTCAACTTACATTTAGATACGGCGCTACTTTTAAAGAGTTTGAAAATAAAATTTATGAGTTAAATGCGCTTGATGCTTTTAATGCGGATCTAGTAAAAGGTGTAGAGGTTTATGTAGCTAAATTTGACGAGGCGGCTGACGTAAGTGTAAGGCTGGTATCTACTAGCTCAACGATTGCTAAATTTGAGCGTAAAGCTGATAGAAAAAGTAAGCTTTATAATCTTGGTAAGGGTGATGATCTGGAGTTAACAGATGAAAATTTAAGAGGTATCAAGATAGAAAAGCTAAATACAAAAATAGTGTTACTAAATAACGGCTTAGAGATGAAAAGAGGGGATGAAATAAATCCTTTTAGCTACTCGCAAACGCTTCAACAAAAGATGTTAGAAGTTGCTGTAGATGCGCACTTTAAAAATGAGCGTGAGCTGATGAAGAGATCTCCTCGTATAAAACCACTTGCACTATTTTTTATAAATGATATAGATAGCTACCGCGAGAAAAAAGGAGATTTTAGAATTGAATTTGAAAAACTTATAAAATCAAAAATGGAGCAAATTTATAAAGAAGAAGAGCCTGGATTTTATAAAGATTATTTAAAAAAATCGCTTGACGATCTTTCTTTAACTCATGGTGGATACTTTTCAAAAGATAATGATGATAAAGATGAGAAGATACAAAAAGAGATAGATGAAATTTTACACGATAAAGAGAGTTTGCTTAGTTTAGAAAACACAAGACGTTTTATATTTTCAAAATGGACTTTGCGTGAAGGCTGGGATAATCCAAATGTATTTACTATCTGCAAACTAAGAAGCAGTGGTTCAAACACAAGTAAGCTACAAGAAGTAGGGCGTGGGCTAAGACTGCCTGTAAATGAGTATATGGCTCGTGTAAAAGATGATAAATTTATGCTTAACTACATTGTTGATTTTAAAGAAAAGGACTTTGCAAATAGTTTGATAAACGAGATAAATGAAAGTGTTGAAGCTGAAATAAATAAAGAAGAACTTACTGAAGATATGATAAGGCTTGTAGCTTTGAAATTTGGCATAAGCAAAGACGAAATTTTAAAAAGACTTGATGAAGAATGCGCTATTAACAGAAGTAATAAATTTTTAGAAGGTGGATATGAAAAATTTAAAGAGATTTATCCGCTACGAAACGGAAATTTATCGCAAAAGATAAGAAACGTCGAAGACAAGAAAAAAGGTATAAAGATAAGACCTGCTAAGTTTGCTGAGCTAAAAGAGCTTTGGGAGAGGCTAAACGAGCGAGCCATCTTAGAATATATGATAAAAGATGAAAGCGAATTTAGTAAAATTTTTAGTGATTTTTTATCTGATAGCAAAGATATATTTAAGCCAAGTGGGCTCGAGGTGCAGAGGTTTGGCATAAATGCTACAAAAAGTGGTATGAGCGTCGTAAATATAAGTAGTGTAGAGGATAAGATAGAGCCTATAAATACACTGACTTATAAAGAATTTTTAGTGAAATTAAGCGACGTGATATGTGTGCGATTAGATACGTTGTATATTGCATTTGAAAAATGTAAAGAAGTAGATATAAAAAATTATTTAAATTTATCTACGATATATGCCTTAAAAAATGAATTTAATCGCTACTTACTAGAAAATGCGATAAGCAAATTTAGCATCTCTTATAAAAAAGTAGAAAGTAGCGTGCATCCAACAAAATTTACTGATGAAAAAGGAGATGTAAAAGACGTAAGCCCTAAAGATCTTGGGGTGCAAAGCATTAAAGGCGAGACCGCAAAAGAGTATTTGTTTGATGAGATATTTTATGACTCAGAACTCGAGAAAGAAAATATCATTGAGGAGATCTCAGAAGTGGTTGTCTTTACAAAAATCCCAAAGAATTCGATAAAAATCCCAGTAGCAGGTGGCGGTACGTATTCGCCAGATTTTGCTTATATAATAAATAAAAAAGATGGTAAAAGTAGACTAAATTTCATCATAGAAACAAAAAATAAACCTAAAAGCGAACTTGCGATAAGTGAGAAGCAAAAGATTAAGCATGCACAAGAGCTTTTTAGAAATAGCGGATTTGACGTGAAATTTGAAACGCAATTTGAAAATGAAAAAATCTTAGATGTTATAAAAAAGTCTTTATGATTTAGAGGCAAAATTAGCCTCTAAATTTAAACCATAAACATAACTTTTGCAAGCAAAACGATTATCACCGCAAGCGTAAGTGCGATAGGGTGGATGTTGCCAAGTGGGCTAGGGCGCTTAAATATAAATTTGCAGCTTAAATTTACTATCACCGCAGCCACTATCACCATCGCTAAGCAAAATTTGATCATTAAAAATATCTGCAATTTTGTCTCAAAGTAACCTCCAGCCTTGCTACCGACTAAGCTACTCATCATCATGCCACCAGTTAAAACTAAAAGTAGCAGACAAATAGGCATGATCCTAACAGCTACCGAGCCGATGGCTTGCTTTGCCTTTTGCGCAAGCTCTGGTGGCAGCTTTTTGCTCGCTGCTCTTAATATGATCACATCAAAAAATAGATAACCAACAAATATGATCGCACAAAAAAGGTGGATTATCTGTGCGTAGGGATATAAATTTTGCATTTTTTTCCTTATCTGTAAATTCCAACTGCTTCACGCACTTTTTCTATCGTTTCGTGAGCTATATTTTGAGCTTTTTTAGCGCCTAGATCTAAAATTTTAGCCACCTCGTCAGGGTTGTTTTGATAGTGCTCAAATTTCTCTCTTGCCTCTTTGAAATAGTCCCAAACAAGCTCGTTTAGATAGGCTTTAAAGTGCCCGTGACCTTCTCCTCCACGCTCATATCTAGCCTGCAAGTCGCGCTGTCCGCTCTCGTCTAAGAAAAGCTTTGCGATATTATAGACGTTGCAGTTTTGCCACTGCTTTGGCTCTTCAAGCGGCGTGCCATCAGTTACGATACTAGAAATTTGCTTTTTAAGCGTCTTGGCGTCTGCGAAGATATCGATCGTATTGCCGTAGCTTTTGCTCATCTTTTCGCCGTTTGTGCCAGGCACGGTAGCGACATTTTCATCGATCTTTGCCTCGGGCAGAGTGAATATCTCGCCATGTTCGTTGTTAAATTTGATCGCAATATCACGCGCGATCTCTACGTGCTGGATCTGGTCCTTGCCCACAGGCACGACCTGCGCGTTATAAAGCAAGATATCAGCTGCCATCAAAACTGGATAGCTAAAGAGTCCGTGGTGCGAGCTAAGGCCCTTTGCGACCTTGTCTTTGTAGCTGTGCGCGCGCTCAAGTAGGCCCATAGGCGTGTGCTGGCTTAGTACCCAGTAAAGCTCAAGCACGTCTTTGACGTCACTTTGCACCCAGAAAATGCTCTTGTTTGGGTCGATCCCAAGTGCCAAAAAGGCACAAGCAGCGTCAAAGGTGTTTTGCTTTAGCGCCTTTGCCTCGCTAAGACTGGTCATCGCGTGGTAGTTTGCTATAAACATAAACATTTCGTTTTTTTCTTGCATATCAACCATCTGCTTTATCGAGGCAAAATAGTTGCCTAAATGCAGCTTTCCGCTTGGTTGGAGGCCGGTTAATACTCTCATCTTATCCTTTCAAATTTTGGCTTCGTTTTTTTGAGCGCCTTTAAATGAGTTTGTAATCGACAGGCTAAATGCCTAGTCTTGATTAAAATTTGACTGCACAACATTTAAATTCATCTCAAAATTCTTCGCCAAAATGCTTTTTTAAATTTTAACATCACGTTAGATTTTTTGTATCTAGCTTGATCTTAAAATTTAACCGCACAACATTTGTCGCTTTAGCGCTTTATCAAAGTGAAGCAAAAATTTATCTCAAAACTTCGCCAAAATTTCTCACTACAAAACGCTAAATCTAGCTCAAACATCACAAATTCCAACACCACACTAGACACCCATCTAGCCTGATCTTGAAATTTATCGTTGCAAGCAGCCATCGCCACTTTGCAACTAAACTTTTAAAAGTATCCTTATCTCTTTTACGATCTGTTTTGGGGTCTTGCCCTCCACCTCGATGATATAATCAGCCTTTTTTTCATAAAGCTCCTCACGCTCCAGATGTAGCGCCTCAGCCTTTTTTAGGTCGCTTAAAAGCGGACGTTTGGCAAGCTTTTTCTCGCTATTTTTGCTGTTTTTTAGCCTTTGCATTATCGCATCAAAGCTTGCTTTTAGATAGATCACGGTGCCTATTTTCTTTAAATTTTTAACCTTCGCAAAGCCACCACCAGTTGAAATAATGCTATTTTTGACATTTGTCGCTAGAAATTTAGCAAGGTCTTTTTCAAGCTGCCTAAAATACTCCTCTCCGTACTCTTCAAAGATGGTTTTTATCTTCATATTTTGAGAGCTTTCTAGCAGGTCGTCGCAGTCGAGGTTCATCGTCTTTAGCGCCTTGCCTAAAGCCCTTGCAGTCGTGCCCTTGCCAACGCCCATAAACCCTATCAAAACGATATTATTGTTCTTTGTCTTCATCACTCTCTCCACGTTTTTTAGGGATTAGCACGATAGGCACGCCAGTTAGGTTAAAGCTCTCTCTAAGCTTGTTTGTTAGGTAGCGTTTGTAGCTAAAGTGCAGGCATTTTGGGCGGTTCATAATGAGTGCTATCATGATAGGTGCGGTCTTAAACTGCGCTGCATAGTAGATTTTCACGACCCTGCCTTTGTCGCGTGGCAGTGGGTGCGCTTTGGTCGCTTCGCTGATCACGTCATTTAGCTTTGATGTTTGAATTTTTTGGGTGTAGTTTTTGTAAATTTCAACTATGAGTGGGTAAATTTTATGCACTCTTTTGCCGCCAAGTGCCGAAACGCTGATGATCGGCGCATATGAGAGAAATTTAAACCTATCTTTTATCTCTTTGCAAAGCTCGTCAAATTCTTCGCTGCTTTTGTCCCATTTGTTTAGCACGATGATGACGCCAAGCTCAAATTTAGAGGCTATGCCAGCGATACGCTCGTCAAGCTCGGTTAGCGGCTCAGAGCTATCAAGCACGAGTAGCGCGACGTCTGTCTCTTCTAAAATTTTCTCAGTTCTATTTAGTGCGTATCTCTCGATACCCTCGATCTTGCCACGCTTCCTGATACCAGCAGTATCGACAAATTCAAAAACCCTGCCATCATGCTCGTAAATTTCATTGACTGGATCGATCGTAGTGCCTGCTACGTCGCTAACGACGGCACGGCTCTCTTTTACAAGAGCGTTTAGAAGTGAGCTTTTGCCGACATTTACACGGCCTATGATGCCAACTCTGATGTTTTTGCTCTCGTAGTCTATCTCGTCGCTTAGCTCGCCTTCGTCGTTATAGTTTTCTAAAAAATCATCAAAATCTTCGTTCAAATCGGCCTTTAGCTGCACTTTCTCTTCCAAGTGCTTTGCTAGCCAGATGCTAAGCTCATCGACGCCAGTGTTGTGGCTTACTGAAATTCCAAATGAGTTTTTCGCGCCAAAACTTACAAATTCCCACTCTCTTTGCTCGTCTTTTTTGCTGTCGATTTTATTGATGACTAGAGCGATTGGTAAATTTAGCTTGCTAAGCTCGTAAAAAATGGCTCTATCATCGTCATCTGGCATCATCTTGCCATCGACCATGTAGAGGATAACGTCTGAGTTTTTAGCCTCTGCTAAGGTCTTTGCTTTTACGTTTTTAAAAAGCTCGCTGCTATCATCAAGCCCACCGCTGTCGATTAAAATGCACTCTTTACCCTCAACTTCGATCTTGGCTTTGTTTGTATCTCTTGTGGTGCCGCTAACGTCGCTTGTTATGGCGATGCGTCTTCTTGCTAAGCGGTTAAAAAGTGAGCTTTTGCCGACATTTGGCTTGCCTACTAATATTACTTTTTGCAAATTTTGTCCTTTTTATGATGGCTGATTATACAAATTTTTCTCTTATATAAAGTATAAAAGGCGGCTTAAAGTAGCATAATGTAAAGCCCCTTGGTATTTTTACCAAAGGGCTTTTTGGGTTAAATTTAGGATCAAACCTTAAATTTGTCTAGTTTGTTGTTTAGAGTCTCTGTCATTTTGTTGAGGTGCTCGGCTGCTGCTGCGATCTCCTCGATACTTTTTGTGTTTTGAGAGGAGATGATATTTATGTTATTAGTGTCGTTTAAAATTTCAGTTACATTATCTCCAGTTTTTATGTAATCAACCACATTTTTTTCAGATAAACTTATAGCTTGATTCATGCTTTGAGCTAGCATGGCGATCTTGTCTTTTACATTGTCAGCTACTACATTTAACTCTTCTATCTGGGCTGAGTTTGTGCCCATTTGTTCGCTAGTTTGAGCTATCTCTTGGACGATGACGTTTATCGTTGCGTTTATCTCAACTAGGCTCTTTTGAGTGCGCTCAGCTAGTTTTCTAACTTCGTCAGCAACGACTGCAAAGCCTCTGCCGTGCTCTCCAGCGCGAGCTGCCTCGATAGCGGCATTTAAGGCTAATAAATTTGTCTGATCGGCTATGTCGTTTATGACTGAGAGGACACTTTTTACCTGCTCGGCCTCGCCACTAAGCCTTGATATCTTCTCAGACAGACCAAGCTCTGCTTGCACACTATTTTCTATCTTTGAGGTAAGTTCAAAAATGGCTTTATTTGCACCTTCTATTCCACTGCTTGCCTTTTTCATATCGTCTCTACCGACTTTTACCTCTTCAATAAACTCTAAAAGCTGATTTTTTATCTCATTTGCTTTATGAGCCGCCTCAGCTACTATCTCAGCGGTTCTTTCAGCATTTTTGCCAGCGCTTAGAGAGGTTGAGCTTAGCTCATAGGCCGTAGATGAGTTTTCATGTGATAACTGTTTTGCTTCACTTATTAAATTTCTTAAATTTTGTGCGACAGCTTGCAAGAGTCCCATGGCACTTTTTGGGCTATCTGTCGTGATATTAACAGCTAAATTTCCATTTGAGATCTCCGAGATCACATTTTCTATCTGAGCTGGTTTTCCTCCTAAAATCCCCTGTATGACTTTGTTGTTTACGATTGAGAGGATGATCGAGCAAAAGATCGTTATGCCAAGTAAAATTTTAAATATACTTTGATAAAGGCTAAGATCGGTTTGTAAATTTTTAACTTCATTGTGAGTTCTATCTGAAACCAAGACAAAAAACTCATCAAGTGGCTTCATGATGAAGGCCTTTTGTTCGTGATACTCTTTGCCATTTACTAGCTCAAGCGCCTTTTTTAAAATCTCATCTCTTTGTTCAGGCTCAGCTTTGCTTAAATTTTTGATCATTTCAAAGGCTTTTACCTCAAGATTTACAAGTGCATTTGACCTTGACTCCGCTTCTTCAAGCTTTTTAAACTCATCTGCGGTAAAGCCTTCTTGCTTCATCAGATCTTTTAGCGCTACCTTTACATCTGAGTCAGGTCTTGGCTTTGCGATGCCGCCAGCTACGAAGTCCCAGTAAATTCTCTCATACTCTTGTGGCCTTGGACTTTTGCCATTTCTTATGTCCAAAACAGCGTTATACTGCTCTTCAAAGCTCGCATTTTTACCAGCCATAGCCACGTATGATCTAACAAGCCTTGTAAGATCATCAGAACTTTGTCTAAGCTCATCTGCTAGTTTGTAGGAATTTAGTTGCCTAGCTGAGGCGTTTTCCAGCTGACTTGAGATACCTTGAATTTTTTGAAATATAATGCCAAGAGCTGGCATTAAAACGATACATAAAATCACTAAAAACATTTGGAATTTTTTAGATCTAAATAATTTAGATATAAATTCACCCATGACAAACCTCCGTTTTTTATGTGTGTCATCATTAAAATATAAATTATATTGTAAATAAATATTTATATTTTGTTTACTAGACCAA
>NZ_CALACG010000072.1 GCF_937890585.1 uncultured Campylobacter sp. | reverse complement strand
TATCTAACGATACTATATATATAAATTTGATTTCTGGTGAACCCACCACCTACTTTCAAGCTTTAAATTTCACTATTTTTCATTAGATTTCAAAATTACCAAATTTAAAACAATCTGCTTTTTAACAACGTCAAAGTGAAATTTAAATTCACTTTGACATAAATTTAAAATTTATACTCGATCTTCAAACCACCACTTATGCCATAGTTTTTATCGTTATCAAGCATGCCGTTTAACTGAGAAGAGAGAACTAAATTTTCGCTAAGCTTGGTATCTGAGTTTAAAGTAAGCTTATAGCTTAGCTTATTGTTATCAAGTTTGTAATCAACATACTCATTTGAATTATTAAGCGAAACATAAGATTTATCTTCTGAGTTATATACACTTTGTTTTACTAAAAATTGCACGCTAAATGCGTTTTTATCGCTGTTTAAAGCGTATTCTACTCCCGCTGCCACAGCCACATTAAAGTCATTGATGCTCTTTTGATCATATCGGTCATTTTTAAATCCATCAATGCCGTTAGTGCCAAGCTCTAGTGCTAGTAGAGGCTTTATGCTTTGCTCATACTCGCCACTTTTAGAGAGTGAAATTTTATATTTATAGTAGTTGCTTGAGAGTATGCCTCTGCCTTTTACGCTAGCTTTTTGCGCCTCATCTAGGCTGCGTTTTGAGTTTATAAAGGCGAAATTTAGATTACTTTGTATCTCATGAGAGCCTCTTTCAAAAAGCCCATACGCACCAAAACTATAAATTTTAGCATCATCTTTTAATATGTCTGAGCTAAATTTAGCCTTGCTTACTCCAGCGCTTACACCTAAGATAAACTCATCATAACCTCTGTCATAGCCGATATTTGTACCATAAAATTTAAGGTCGCCATCGCTTATTTTATCTTTAAAATAAGCACCATTTACATTTGCCCAGAAGTTGTTTCTCTCCCTGCTAGCTTCTGCTGCTTCATAAGCCATCTTCGCGCTTGGCATGATGTCACTTTCAAGTCCAGCTAGCTTAAACTGCGAGATATCAGCCTTTGCTCTTAACTGCGTGACCTGAAATAACCTAGAGTTCATCAGCTCGTTGCTGTTTTGCAAGGCTTTTATGCTCATTTTGAGCGAAGAAATAGAAATTTCTTTCATATCTTTATCTGCTTTTTGTGCTAGTTTTCTTAGCGCTTCATCGTCACCACTTGAGATTGCTTGCACAAATTCAGGCGTGCCTTTTAGCATGCTTAGGATTTTATTTTCTCTTTGACTAAATTTAGAAACCCTCTCTTGTACTATATTTGGCGAAACGGCTGGATTTTCTCCCTTTTTGTCACTTAGCTTCATCACGATCTTGCCGTCACTTATGGCATAGGTCATAAACAAATCCCCAAGTTTTTGCTCGTTGTTAAAGATAGCGCCCTCATTTATGATGCTTTGTGCGCTTACTAAAGTATATGTTTTATCAAGCGCCATGCCGCCTTTAAGTGCCGCAGTAAAATCAACATCAAATTTCATCCCAGCGCCAAGGGTTAAGACCTTTTTAAAGTCAAGTACTGGCTCATTTTCACTGCCAAAGTTCTTTATCTTTAGGCTCTTTTTTATGAGGCTATCAGGCTCAAAGCCAAGCTTTTGCGCGCCACTAACCTCTAAATTTTCTACCTCAAATTTACCATCTCCTAAGAGCACATCTTTAGCTAAAGGCGTATCTTTACCGTTTATAACTAGCTCTTTTAGCTTAGTTGCGCCTCCTCCTACTCTTAGCAGACTATCGCTATCCATGACGATTTTATTGTCAAATTTAACGTCTTTAACAAGTAAATTTTTACTCTCAATATCCTGGCGATACTTTAAGCCGTCATCATAGGTATTTGAGCCATCAAATTTATCGATATAGTGAGTTAGCTCGCCACTTAAATTTATGACCGAGTTTTTAGCCGTGATGTCGCCATTTAGCTTAGCATCTTTGCCTATGGTAAGCTCTGATGAGTTAAGCTTTATGCCATCTTTTGCACTAAATTTTCTCTCGTCCCAGTCAGGCTGAGAGAGTGTGGATGGGCGAGTTAGATCCATATAGGCTGGCTCGCTTAGACCAGCTGCGGCTATCTTGCTCTTTGCTAGGGGAGTTAAAACGCTAGCATCGCCAATGGCGTGCGTCTTTGGATGTCCTTGGAGCGTAACCTTGGCATTTTCTAGGCTCAAAGCACCATCAATGTCAAATCCTCCGTCAAAAACAAGCTCCTTGCCCTGCCCGCTATGTTTTAGCTCTATATTTTTATCGATACTTGCGTGAAATATCGTATCTTTGCCACTCTCACCGTTTATA
>NZ_CALACG010000071.1 GCF_937890585.1 uncultured Campylobacter sp. | reverse complement strand
ATCTTAGGGCCAGCTGCACTACCGCCGTGGCCGCCGTGCTCGACAACCATCGTGATGACGTATTGCGGGTCCTCATAAGGCGCATAGGTCGTCATCCACGCGTGAGACCTCTGCAAGTACGCCATATCCTCCTCTTTCATACGCTTCTTTTCGGTTTGCGAGATACCGACGACTTGAGCCGTTCCAGTCTTTGCCGCAACCTTTACAAGGCTTCCCGTAAAGTGCCTATTTGCCGTACCTCTTGGGTGGTTTGCCACTTCATACATCGCATGTCTTATGGCTGGTAGCTGCGACTTTTCAAACGGCGTAAAAGCATCGTCTGTCGGGGTAAAATCAACCTTTTCGCCCTCGATACTCTTTAAAAAATGTGGCGTCACATTTAGTCCAGTGGCAAGCCCAGCCGTGTATTTAGCCACCTGCATAGGCGTAACTAGGAAATTTCCCTGACCGATAGAGGTGATGAGTGTCTCGCCTTGAAACCACGACTTGCCGTACTTCCTCATCTTCCACTCCCTGCTTGGCAGTGTCCCCACAAATTCATTTGGCAAATCAACCTCTGTTTTTCTACCAAAGCCCATGCGCTCAAGTATCGGCACAATGGCATCTATGCCTATCTTTTGGCTACCCTTGTAAAAATAGTCATCGCAGCTCTCTCTAATGGCTGTGTTCATATTGACGCTGCCGTGTCCATGCGAGTTCCAGCAGCGAAATTTACGCCCTCCAAGCTCATACGAGCCACTACAAAAAAAGCTATCATATTTGCTCATGCCATTATCCAAAAAGGCAAGCGCCATACCCATTTTTACGACAGATCCTGGCGGATAAAGGCCGTTTATCAGCTTATTTGTAAATGGGTGATCGACATTTTTTACAAGCTCCTCCCACTCAGCCTGAGAAATTCCAAGCACAAATGGGTTTAGATCATACTCTGGAAAGCTTCCAGCAGCGATGATAGCGCCATCTTTTAGGCTCATAACTATGACGCTTCCTGCATCTTTACCAAAGACGTCAGCGACAAACTGCTGCAGCTCAAGATCGACGGCAAGCTTTATATTTTGGCTTTGTGGCGCTTGGTAGCTCACCTGCTCGATCTCCTCATTTAGTGCATTTACCTTGATCTTTTTAAAGCCCTGAATTCCTTGTAAGATCGGGTTATAAAAGCGCTCTACACCGCTTCTACCGATATAGTTTGTAAGCTTTGTTAAAGGGTCATTTTCCATATCTTTTTGATTTGCCCTGCCGACGTAGCCGATGATGTGTGAAGCTAGGTCATTGTATGGATAGTGGCGCTTTGAAGCTGGTCTTATCTCTAAATTTTCACGCAGAGAAAGAGGCGCAAAAAATGGCAAAAATTTATCATAATCAACAAATTCGACCACGTTTATGAAGTCTTGGTTGTAGGCTGAGTCGTTTTTGATATATTCATTTTTAAGCTTTGTGACGTTTAGATCACCAAACAGCGAGCTGATATAGGCTAGCTCATCGTCTAAAATTTTCACCTTTTTGTTTGCGCTAAGGTGCGGCTTTACATAGATAGAAAAGCCGAGGCGATTGACCGCCATAGGCTTGTCGTGCGCATCAAAGATGATGCCCCTAACTGGCGGGATGTAGATAGTTTTTATCGCATTTTGCTCAGCGATCTCGTTGTAGTAGGTGTTTGAATTTACACTTAGGTGGTAGATCCGCCCCAAAAGCATGATCCAAAAAAGAGCGATCACGCCAAAAACGATACGCATCCTCATAGCACTTTGTCCCTAAAAAGCACGATAGCAAGCACACTTTCAAGCGCTATGAAAAATAGATACTCTGCGCTAAAAGTCAAATTTGGCTCGTTTAAGACGTATGCAAAAAGATTATTTACAAGAAAAGTTAGCACATAGCCAGAGGCGACAAAGATGATGAGCAGGCAGTTTCGCCACTTCATCGTCGTATAGAGCCAGTCTAACACGAAGTTGTAAAATAGCAAAAATGCAATGATCGTTGAGAAGAGATAAAAGCCGTGAATTTGCTCGGCAAAGACCAAGAAAATGAGCGAAAAATACCATGATGGCTTAAACTCATCATACTGCTTTTGCTTTCTTGAATACTCCAAAATCATATATGTAAAAAAAATGCCAATAAGTGGCGGCAAGAAGCCAAACTGCGTAGTAGCGATCTCGTAAGAGAGCAAAAAAATGGCCCACCAAAAGCCTTTAAAAATTTTAATGTCTAAGCTGCTTATGGTTTGCATTTTACCTACCAAGAGCGTGGTTTATGATGGCTTCCCGTGCCTTGTCGATGCCACTTTTGCTGAGTGTCGAGACCAAAATGCCACTTGGGTCAAATTTTATTATCGCACTCTTTTGGCTTTGATTTAGCTTGTCGCTTTTTGTGTATAAATTTAAGATTTTTTGATCAGCTCTTAAAAAGCTTTTTAAGTAAGAATCCACGTTCACGTCAATGTCTAGGTCAAAATGCCTAGCGTCGATTAGATGTATAAAAAGTCTGATGTCGCTTCTAAATTTTAAAAACTCATCTAAATTTTTACGCCACTCATCGTGTTTTGACTTTGCTACTTTTGCGTAGCCAAAACCAGGTAAATCGACCAAGATGAGCTTAAATTTCTCTTTTTCACTCTCTTCCTTTTCCTCACAAAACTCAGCCTCAAAGAAATTTATAAGCTGCGTTTTGCCGGGAGTTGATGAGCTTTTGGCTAAATTTTTTTGATTTACAAGTGCGTTTATGAGGCTACTTTTACCCACATTTGACCTGCCCAAAAAGACCACTTCGCTTGTCACAAAGCTTGGAGCCTCCTTTATGCTTGGGCTTGAAGTGATAAATTTAGCGCTCAAGGCTCTTATCACTTGGTTTTATCCTCGATCTGAAAGATAAATTTAACTGGCTTTTTCTCGTCGCTATTTACGCTATATGTGCCATCTTTTTGATTGACCACGATCTTATCGCCGTAGACATTTTTATCAGTCTCTACCTCGTGCAAATAGCCGTTGCCAGTTACTGTGTATGTCTGCTTTGCAGGCTCATATGTAAGTGTGTCACCCTTGCCGTCATAGTGCTTATCTTTCATAAAAATTTTAGCTCTAGCGTTGCCTGTTGCTACGTATTTTACTGGCTGGCGTTTTTTATCAAAATGCACAACGACTTTGTTTGCTTTTAGCTCGTCGTATGAGCCTTTTTTGATATTTACATTGCCTACAAATTCGCTGATCTGCTTATTTTCATCTGCGAAAAAATCGTTTGATGTGATCTCAACTTGCTCTGCATTTAAAAATGTAAAGCCCAAAATCATCGCTAAAATCGCTGCTTTTCTTCTACCCATGCCCTTAACCCTTTTATCTGCGTTTGTTTTTTACCAAGATCGTAGCTTCCGCTATCGCCTAGTGCTTTATCGCCATTTCTAGTGATAGTGAAATTTGCCTCTGATCTTACTATTTTTGTCTTTGTGTTATATATAACTTCATCGCTTTTAAATTTCAAACTATCGTTGTTTTCATAGTTTGCATTTTTTTGAAAGATTATCTCATCATTTTGCGAGATAGCCTTGTCTGAGCTTAGAAAATGTCTTAAATTTCCCCTTAAAATTCTCGCTTTAAAGTCTAAAAATTCATCCCTGTCGCTATATCTGTTTAGCTCGTCACTCTCATAAACTCCGCTTATCTTAGTTGAGTTTATCTCGTAATCAACCACATCATTTACCTGCATATTTGATATCTTGGTATCAACCTTTAGAACATTTGCTAGGTATGGGTCTTGAGCCGCTAAAAATATCATCACAGCACTAAAAATAGCCACAACGAAGTAGAAAATTTTTACAACCAACGCTTAGACCACTCATCATATAAATTTTCTGATTTTATGATCATCTCGATCATCTCTCTAACAGCGCCATTGCCACCTTTGTGCTTTAGCTTTGTCTTTACATCAAGCTCTTTAATGGCATCTTTTGGCTTAAAGCTCCAAGCAACTGCGTCTAAAATTTTATAGTCATTATAATCATCGCCGATAGCCGCTGCATTTTTAAAGCTAAGCCCTTCAAATTTTAGTATCTCGCTTGCTACTTCAAATTTATCACCAACGCCTTGATAGACGTGATTTATCTTTAGATCCTCAGCCCTTCGCTCAACGATAGCCGACTTTCTGCCAGTGATGATAGCCACTTTCTTGCCAAGCTTTAGCCAGCTCTCTATCGCGTAGCCATCTTTTACGTCAAAAAATTTAAGTTCTTCTCCATTTGCATTGTAGATGATCTTGCCATCAGTGAGGCACCCATCAACGTCTAAAAATATAATTTCTATCATAAAACGCCCTTAGTGCTTGGAGTGCCGATCCTTGCATTTTTAGCAAGCGCTCTGCGGAGTGCTACAGCAAATGATTTAAACGTTGCTTCGATGATGTGATGAGTATTTTTGCCACGAATTTGATTTAGATGAAGTGTGATACCAGAATTTACAGCAACCGCTCTAAAAAACTCCTCCACAAGCTCCGTGTCAAACTCCCCTACTTTGGCGTTTTGGTTAAAATTTTCATATACAAGGTAGGCTCTGTTGCTAAGGTCTAGTGCGCAAAAAACAGCCGCCTCGTCCATAACAACGCTCGCCTCACCAAATCTCTCAACACCACTTAATGGATACAAAGCTTCTTTTAAAAGCTGTCCCAAAACTATGCCAACATCCTCGACACTGTGGTGAAAATCCACATGCGTGTCGCCCTTACATGAAATTTCAAGATCAAGCAAAGAGTGCTTTGTAAATGCCTCGAGCATATGGTCAAAAAAGCCAATTCCTGTGCTTATCTTTGCAGCCCCAGAGCCGTAAATTTGCAGTTTCATCGAAATTTGCGTCTCTTTTGTGTTTCTAGTTAGTTCTAAAATTTCCTCTCTCACGCCCTAGCCTCTTACTATAAATGCGCCTTGGAATTTACCGCTTCTAGCGTAATCCCTAGCCTCGTCCTCGCTTCTAAAGCCATTTAAAAATACCCTATAAATAGTTGAGCCATCTATCGTAAATGTCTTAACGACTGATCTATAGCCATCTATACTTTTGTGCTCTCTTTGGTATCTATTTGCGCCTTCAAGGTTTTTAAATGAGCCAATTTGTACCATAAAATCTCCGCCCACAACGCGTTGCTCTGATGAGATCACGATGCCGCCAACCGGAGCTGTTGGAGAGACTGGATTTGGCACTTTTATGCCAGTGCTTGTTGGTTTTGTTGGTTGCGCGCTAGCGGTTGTAACAGCGTTAATGTCTTCATTAAAGCCGATAACCTCCATACTAACTGGAGCTGTGCCAGTGCCGATGACATCAAGCTTCATCGCGGCTGCTTTTGAAAGATCAAGCACCCTATCAGCCACAAAAGGTCCTCTATCATTTACACGCACGATAACACTTTTTTGATTTCTTAAATTTGTTACTTTAAGTATTGTATTCATCGGTAAAGTCTTATGCGCTGCAGTCATATTATACATATTATAAACTTCGCCATTTGAGGTCGTTTTGCCGTGAAAATTTGGACCATACCAGCTTGCCGTTCCGCTAGCTTTATCGCCAACGCTTACGACGGTTGGGTAGTAGGTTTTGCCATTTATGGTGTATGGTCTCATTGTTGCTTTTTGAACTGAGGCGGAGTTGTTGCCTCTTACATTAGTTGGGCCACTTGGAGTAAATGGAGCCCCACTCCAAGAACAGCCAGTGATTAGAAGTGTAAAACTTAGTCCTAAGTAGAAATTTAGGCTCTTACGGTATGACAATATTTGCTCCGACATTTAAATTTGAACCAGCCAAAGAATTTGCATCTTTTATATCTTTTTCGCTTACATTAAATTTCTTTGATAAAGATGCGATCGTATCGCCTGTTTGAACTACGTAGTTGTGAGATTTGTTTTGAGTAGAAAAAGGGATGATTAGTTTTTGATTATAGCTTACTGCATTTGTGCTAAGCTCGTTGTAGTCCTTGATCGCTCTGTGGCTAACGCCTGTTTTTTTAGAGATAGAGAGCAAGGTCTCGCCTTTTTTTACTGTGTATGCATAGAAGTTATTTTTGCCATTAAATGGTTTGAAATTTTCAGAGAAAAGCTGCTTTTTATTCTCAGGAATGTAGACGTAGTAGTCTTTTAGTGTTGGCGGGGTAAATACAAATTTTAAATGTGGGTTGTTGCTTTTCATCTTTTTTGTACTAAGACCGATGCTATCGCCTATTTGAGCTAAATTTGTACCGCCTGGTACTTTTACTTTTGTAAGTTTAAGGCCGCCATTTATATTTAACAAAGATGACTCTTTAGAGATTAAGAAGTCCGCATCTTTTGCGATATATGCCGCTCTTAAAATTTTGATTATGAAATTTCTAGTTTCAGCTGGTAGGTACTTTTTTTCAGAGTCAAGAAGTGTGACAAGATCGTCTGTGCCGGCTTTTTGTATAGCTTTTCTAAGCGCACCATCTCCACAGTTATATGCCATTGCTGCCAAGTACCATTTGCCAAATTGATTTTTAAGTGATCTTAAATAGTTTGTAGCTGCGATAGTTGACTCAACTGGGTCTTTTCTCTCATCAACATATTGACCTACTTTTAGGCCGTGAAGCTTGGCTGTTTGCTCCATAAACTGCCACATACCAGTAGCTTTTGCGTTTGAAACTGTGTGATTTGAAAAGCCAGACTCGATCATCGCTAGGTAGAAAAATGACTCAGGCACGCCTGATTTTTTGATCTGCTCTTTAATCATTGGTATATACATATAGCCATTTTTCAAGGCATCTGTAAATGTTCTTACCTGTGAGTTTTGTATGCCTTGCCTCATCTTTGCATAGTGAGAAGTCTTCATAAAGCTAGCGTCGATGTCTAGCTCTTTTAAAATTTTAACCTGAGTGTCGTACGAGCTCTTTTCAGGTGCGTTTGCTAATAGCAAGGTACTACATGCAAACATCAAAAATATCTTAAGCATTGCTTTCATTTCTATCCTTTTTTCGTGTCAAAGCCTAATGACGCATTAGCATCTTAGGCAAGTGCAATGCCCAAATTTCAAGCAAAGCACTTAAATAACCTTTTGGCATTATTTGAAGTTTCTTTACAAACCACTTCAAATTCAAGGTTTAAAATTTCAGCTATCTTTTTAGCAACAAATTTTGTAAATGCTGGCTCATTTCTCTTGCCACGATTTGGTTCTGGCGTGAGATATGGAGCGTCAGTTTCTATTAATATCCTGTCAAAAGGAATTTTCGGCAGAATTTCAACTAAATTCTTAGCGTTTTTAAATGTCAAAACGCCACCTATGCCAAAGTAAAAATTCCCAAATTTGCAAAGCTCTAAAAGAAGTGGCGAGGCATTGTAACAATGCAAAACCGCTCCAGCTTTAAGCTTTGGCGCATACTCTTTTAAGATGTTAAAAGAGTCCTCATTAGCCTCTCTGATATGGAGGATAACGGGTTTGTTTAACTCAACAGCCAAATCTAGTTGAGCTAAAAAAACACGTTTTTGTTCGGCTTTTTCTCTTAGCTTTTCATCTTCATCTTTTGGCAAGCGGAAATAATCAAGCCCACACTCGCCAATAGCCACGCACTTTTCGTCTTTTGCAAACTCTCTTAAAACATCTATATTAAAGCTCTCTTTGTCGTATGGATGGACTCCAGCAGCAAAGAAAATATCACTTTTTTCGTGCGCTATTTTAGCCGATTTTGGTAAATCATTAATATCAGCCCCAGGGATAATAAAGCCATTTATCCCTAAATTTCTAGCTTCCTCCACGACTTTATCAAGATCAAGATCATATACTTTACTATCCAAATGACAATGCGTATCTATAATCATAAAGCTATTTCTACTCTGTTTCTGCCATTTTCTTTTGCTGTGTAGAGCGCTTGGTCACAGGCCTCTAGCATATCGTCTATCTCACAGTGTCCTTTACCAAAAGATATACCGATAGATACAGTAACTTTTACTGGTTTATCCTTTATCATGACCACATTTTCAGCCACTTTTGCCCTTAAATTTACAAAAAACTTGATCGCCTCCTCTTTTGCTATCTTTTTAAGAACGACACAAAACTCCTCGCCACCAAACCTAGCGACCACATCTCTTCCTTTTGTGTTGTCAGTTAGTATTTTTGCGAGTGATTTTAGTATTTTGTCGCCACCATCGTGTCCGTATGTATCGTTTATCTTTTTAAAATGATCAATATCAAGCATAGCAAATGCATAAGGCTCATCAAGCTCTTCAGCTGTTTGAACGTATTCTTCTATATCTTGGTAGAAATATCTTCTATTGTAAGCGCCAGTTAAAAAGTCGCGATTGGCAAAATTTGCTATCTTATTTATATTCTCCATCGCCTCGATAGTGTTATTTACACGGCAAATGAGCTCTTCTTTTGAAAATGGCTTTGCTATAAAGTCGCTAGCTCCATTTTTTAAAAATATCGCAGCATCTGTTTTTTCGCTAGGCGAGGTCATCACGATCACGCCAAGGTGGTTTTTATCTTTCTCTTTTCTCACCTCTTTTAAGACTTCTAAGCCATCTTTGACAGGCATTCTATAGTCAGTTATGATTAAATTTATATCAGGATTATCAGCAAAATAGCTCATCGCCTCTTCGCCGTGAGCCGCTGCTAGGACCTTAAACTGAAGGCTAGTTAAGATTTTTTTTATCATATTTCTAAAAGGCAGTGAGTCCTCAACGACAAGGACTTTGTATTGTCTATTTTTGCTTAGTCTATTTATCATTTGAAAGATGTAGTTGATATCATCCATGTTGCCCTTATAGACGTAATCAACTATATCTTTGTTTATAAAAAATTCTTTCGTCTTATCATCGATGCTGCCAGTTAAAACGATAGCACAGAGCCCTTGAGCAAGGACGTAATCAACGATCTCGCCATTTGGTGCGTCGGGCAAATTTAGATCCAAGATAGTCATAAAATAATCTTTGCCGTGTTCGCTAATAAGCATCTTGGCTTCGGCAAAATCATACGCAACGTCGATCGCCATATCCTCAATGCTCTTTTCCATCTGCATGACGATTAGCTTAGCAAGTGCCTTATTATCATCAACTACTAGAATTCTTTCCATATTATTCCTGTGATTTTTTATTAAACTAGCTCGGATTTTAACAAATAAACCTAATCACAAAGCTTAAATTTAAAACTTAAATTTCAAGCTATTTTAAAAGTCCTTTTGCAAAATTTATCGCCTCTTCGCTGATATGCTCGCCACTTATCATACGCGCAAGCTCATTTACTCGCTCCTCTTTGTCAAGCTCTCTTACGACCGAACTCTCGCCATCACGCTCTACCAAAAAGTGCGAATTTGCCTTTGAGCTAAGCTGTGGCTGGTGAGAAATGGCAAAAATTTGATAGAAATTTGCAAGCTTAAGCAAGACATTTGCGATACTCATCGCCTCTTTTCCGCTTAGATTCGCGTCTATTTCATCTAGGATTATGACATCACCACCCGTTTTTGTGATCTCACTAGATGCAGCTATGAAGGCCAGCCTTAAGCGGTTTAGCTCGCCTGAGCTTAAATTTTTAAGCGAGGTCTCGTTTAAATTTAGAAAAATTTCATCAGCGCCTAAAATATCAAGCTTTTTAGCCTCGATCTTTAGCGTGATATCTGGCATATAAAGCTCTTTTAGATATAAATTTATCATCGCCTCAAGCTCTTTTAAATTTACGCTCCTTGCCTTGCTCAAAGTGCTGGCTAGCTCATTTGCCTTTTTGCTTAAAATTTCAAATTTCTTCTCAAGCTCGCTCTTTTCAAAGCTTAAATTTTCATATCTAGCAAGCTCTTTTTCTTTTTTATCAAGCGCCTCTAACGCCTCCTCCTCGCTGCCATAGCGCCTGATGATGGCATTAAGAGCTTCTATCCTATCAAGCACGCTCTCCACGTCGATATCGTCAAGCTCCTCCATGTTTAGGCTATCTCTTGCCACCCTTAGCTCATTCATCGCATCTTCAAAAAAGCCACTATCAAGGTCGCTGATGCTTAGCGCCTCATTTACGCTGTGCTCTAGCTCAAATATCCGCTCAGCCCTAGCCCACGCCTCATTTATCTTATCTTTTTTACTAAGCCTCTTTTTAGTCTCCATAAGCTCTTCAAACTCGCCTTTTTTAGGCCCGACACTTCTTATCTTCTCGATCTCAAAGCTAGCAAGCTCCTTTAGCTCCTCGACCTTTTTCTCTTCCTCTTTTATAGTGGCTAGCTCTTTTGAAATTTTAGAAAATTCCAAAAACACCTCTTCAAATTCCTGCTTTATCTCTTTAAATTTCTCATTTTTTGAAATTTCAAGCCTGTCAAGCAAATTTAGAAATTTCTCATTTTCAAACTCGTTTGCCTCTTTTGCCGAGAGATATTTGATGTGCTCGCGCGCCACTTGGGCTAAATTTTTCTTTGAAATGGCTTGTTGGTTTATAAAATACCTCGTGCTCTTATCTTTTAAAAGCTTGAAAATATTGACCTCTTCATTTTCTATGCCAAACTCATCAAGCTCAAATTTATGCTCCACGTCAGCTTCTATCAGCCTTGCTTCGCTATCTTTTAGCCCAAAAACAGCCATTATGGCACTCATCAGCACCGACTTACCAGCACCGCTAACACCCGTAAATACGCTAAGACCCTCTTTGAAATTTAGCTCGACATTTTTAAAATTTAGATAATCCTTAATCAAAATTCGATCAATCATTATAACCCCAGTGAAGTTTCTCTTTTAAAATTTGAAAATAATCCCTGCCAATATGGCGTATCAGCCTCGCTTTTTTATCGCTCAGACTCATGCTAACAGCTGAAATTTTACTCATATCAAAGCGGTCTTGTCCGTCTATAACTAAAATGGCGTCGCTTTTTGTTCTAAATTTGACCGTGTGATTTTTAGTAAGCACGACTGGACGCTGCGTGAGCGAGTGTGAGCAAATGGGAGTTAGCGCAAAGACCTCGCTTAGTGGATATATAATCGGGCCATTTGCGCTCATATTATATGCCGTTGTTCCTGCTGGTGTCGCCACTATGACGCCGTCCCCAAAATATGAGTTAAAATACTTTTCATTTAAAAGCGCCTCTATATGCGTCATCGAGCCGCCATTTTTACTAACGATGACTGCGTCGTTAAATGCTATCTTTTGCTCTGTTTTGCCATCATTTTTATGAAGTGTGACATCTAACATAAATGGCGTTTCTACCTCAAATTTATCATCAAAAAAGTCTTTAAAAAACTTCTCACTCTCATTTATCGTGATATCTGTCAAAAAACCTAGCCTACCAGCGTGTATGCCAAGTATTAGCGGCGAGATGTGAGCTAGCTTTCTACAAGTTGAGATGATCGTGCCGTCACCGCCAAGCGTGATAAGAAATTCGCACTCTTTGGCTAGTTTTATCAGCTCATATCCGCTTTTTTCTACCTGTTTTGCACAGCTTTTTTCAAGCAAAATTTCTGCGTTATACTTTTTTAAAATTTTTTCTAGCTTTGCTAAATCCTGCTTAAATAATGGATAATCTTTCGCGATAAGTCCCACTTTTTTGGCGTTTGTGGTATTAAATTTTTGTTCATTTTTCATAGAAATGATTGT
>NZ_CALACG010000070.1 GCF_937890585.1 uncultured Campylobacter sp. | reverse complement strand
TTAGTTTGCGTTTTGTAGCTATATAAACTTTTACAAGTTTTACAACGCCGCTTGGCAAAATGTCATCTTTTTCTAAAATTTCTATCTTATTTGGGTTGTCAGAGCCTTTTAAAATTTGCTGTTCATTCTCATAAAAGGCGATTTGCATATTCAAAATAGCCTTTTGTAAAGTGGTTGGATCGGTGATCTCATGGATCTTTTCGTCCATTAAAATTTCTCTAACCATCTCCTCATCGCTCACGTCGTATCTATAAAGGATGGCGTTTAGATACTCAGGATGCTTTATAAAGTATCTAGCCCCAAGCTTTGAGAGTATCTCATCTCTGTAGTTTGGGTTATTTAGCATGGTTTTAAAAAGTGCAAACTCAAGCGGGTCTTTGTTCATCACAGCTGGCACCTCATCTACCATGACAGAGTTGCTAAATTCATCTTTATCTTTTTTTCTAAACTCTTTTTTAAATTTATATTCATTTTTTGGCTTCTGCTTTAGTCCAAACCTATCTGCCACGCTTTGTGGAGTTAGGTTAAATCTTGCCGCTACCTCTGTTACATACGAGCTTGCTATCTCCTCTCCAAGCTCGTCCATATAGGCTTTTATCTCGCTTAGGCAGTTATCTCTTTGCATTGAGCGCGCGATGTCATACTTTTGCATGATCTTTTCTATATAAAATTTCACCGCATCCTCGCCAGAGCCAAAGAGCTCTTTTAGCTCCTTTATCTTACCTGCAAAGACCATATCAGCAGGGTCTGCTCCGTTACTTATGATGACTACTTTTGTATCTATCTTATTTATGCTTAGCAAGTGAGCGGACTTTATGGCCGCATTTATGCCTGCTCCGTCGCCGTCAAAGCAAAGCACTACGCTTATCTCGCCTCTTTTTAAAAGTGGCAAGTGACTTGTTGTAAGTGCCGTGCCAAGCACTGCAACAGCGTTTGTAAAGCCAGCGTAGTGAAGCATGATGACGTCTAAATAGCCTTCAGTTATTATTATCTGATTTTTCTCAAAGATGCTTTGCCTAGCAAGGTGGTAGCCATAGAGCAGCTTTGACTTGTCAAATACCGCACTTTGAGGCGAATTTACATATTTTGCAGGGTGATCTGAGATCGTTCTACCGCCAAAGCCAACAAGTCTTGTCGTGTGCGAGTAGATGGGAAATGTTATGCGCTCGATGAAACTAGCGTAAATTCCCTTCTCATTTTGCTTTACGATGCCAACTTCAAGCGCCTCTTTAGGCTCTATGTTTTCATTTTGCAAAAGCCTAATGGTGCTTTTACTATCCCCAGCCCAGCCAAGCTCAAATTTCTCTATCATCGCATCATTTATGCCGCGCGACTTGATATATCTAACAGCCGCTTCGTTTTTGTAAAACTCACTTCTATAAAAGGCATTTACCTTTTCTAAGATGTGCTTATTTTCTTTTTGCGTTGGCACCTTGTCGTTTGTGTATTCAAGGCTGAAATTTGAAATTTGAGCGATCTTTTCTATCGCCTCTGGGTAGGTTAGCTTTTCATAATCCATCACAAATTTAACCGCATCTCCGCCAGCTTTGCAGGCAAAGCAGTGATACATCTGCTTGTTTTGATTTATGCTCATGCTTGGGTTTTTGTCGTCGTGAAACGGACAGACACACTTGTAGCTTGAGCCCATCTTTTTGACAGGGATATACTGCTCGATGATATTAACAATGTCTATTTGGTTTTTTAATTTTTCAATGGATTTTGGATCTATCATAAGCAAAATTATACAACTGCTTTGTTATAATTAAAGTAAAATTTTATTACAAAGTGTTAGCGTGGATATTTTTTTCATTGGGCACAGAGATCCGATATTTAGCCTTATTATTCTATTTAGTATCATCTTGATGATCGCCGCTTTAAGCTATGCTTGGGGCATATTTTCTAGCAAAGATGAGAAAAAACGCATCGAGAAATTTATCAAGAAATTTGACAGCAAAGATGGCATAAGCGACGAGCACAAGCAGATGCTAAAAAGTCCAGAAGTAGATATACCAAGCCTTAGCATGCTAGGTCAGACCTTCGCTAAAAATGGCGACTTTGAAAAATCAATCGGCGTCTATCTCATCGCACTTGAAAAGGTAAAAGATAAAAACGAGAAAGAATTTATCCTAAACGAGCTTGGAGAGGTATATTTTAAGGCTGGATTTTTAAAAAAAGCTAGCGAAATCTTTGAAAAAGCGCTCGAGCTAAGCCCTAGAAACGTCCTCGCACTGCGCTTTTTAACGATGATAGATGAGAAGCTTAAAAACTATAAAGAAGCGCTTTATGCACTAAATTCTCTTGAAGAGCTTGGGACAAATGTGAAAGATCAAAAGGCCTATATAAAGGCGATCAGCACGCTTGATGATAGAAATTTAAGCTTTAGCGAAAAGGTAGAAATTCTCTCGCACCTTAGCCAAAATTTTGAGCTTTTAAAACGTATGATCTTAGCACTTTTTATAAGACACAATGAAAATTTAGAAAATTTAAAAGATTTTGCCAAATTTGAAGATGTGCTAGACCTGCTTTACAACCTAAAAACTCCTATAAATTTAAGCGATCCAAAATACAAATCCCTCTTTTACGCAAAGGGCGATATAGATGAGCCATGTGAAATTTACGGCTTTGAGCTAAATGCCATAAAAAGGCTAAAGGACGCTAAATTTGACGCGGCTGGGCTAAGCTTTAACTACGTTTGCAAAAACTGCAAAAACTCATTTCCTATGCACTTTTACCGCTGTCCGGTCTGTCACGAGCTAGGAAGTGTCAAAATTTTATCCCACATCACAGAAAAATCAAGTGAAGATAGTAACACTTTTTAGTGACGGCTCGTGCCTTGGAAACCCTGGAGCTGGCGGCTGGGCTTATATATTGAGATTTAACGAAGCGCAGAAAAAAGAGAGTGGCGGCGAGGCCTTTACAACAAACAACCAAATGGAGCTAAAAGCTGCGATAATGGGGCTAAAAGCGCTAAAAGAGCCCTGCGAGGTGAGACTCTTTACTGATAGCTCATACGTGGTAAATAGCATAAACGAGTGGCTTGCAAACTGGCAAAAGAGAAATTTCAAAAATGTAAAAAATGTCGAGCTTTGGCAGGAGTATTTAGAAATTTCAAAGCCACATAAAGTCGTGGCTAGCTGGGTTAAGGGGCACGCTGGACACCCTGAAAACGAGGAGTGCGACCAGATGGCAAGAGACGAGGCATTAAGAATAAAAGATGAGAATAAGATATGAAAAATTTAGAAGAATTTGAACGTAGTCTTGGGTATAAATTTAAGCAAAGTGAGCTTTTAGAAGAGGCGCTAACGCACAAGAGCACCAAGCAGGCGTTAAATAACGAGAGGCTCGAGTTTTTGGGCGATGCGGTGATGGATCTACTAGTGGCTGAGTATCTTTTTAAGAAATTTAGCAAGATCGCAGAGGGCGACATGAGCAAACTTCGTGCCGCTCTTGTAAATGAAAAAAGCTTTGCAAATATGGCTAGACGGCTAAATATGGGCGAGTTTTTAAGACTTAGCCAAGCTGAGGAAAATAACGGCGGCAGAGAGAAAGATAGCATTTTAAGCGATGCATTTGAGGCGGTGATGGGGGCTATCTACCTTGAGGCTGGACTTGATAAAGTGCGAGAAATTTCTATCACGCTGCTTGAGCTTTGCTACCCAAAGATCGACTTTGCGCACCTTGAAAAAGACTACAAAACAGCCCTTCAAGAGGTCACTCAAGCAAACCTTGGCGTCATGCCAAGCTACGAGCTCATCGGCTCTTTTGGCCCTGATCACAAGAAAGAATTTGAGATAGCTCTACTGCTAAATGGCAAAGAAATTTCACGTGCCGTTGGAAGCTCCAAAAAGCAAGCCCAACAGCTCGCAGCAAAAATCGCACTAGAAAAAATCAAAAAATAGGATAAATTTTGAATACATTTGGCAAAAAACTAACCTTAACTAGCTTTGGCGAGAGCCATGGGGTGGCGATAGGTGGCGTGATAGACGGCCTACCTGCTGGGCTAAAGATCGATATAGACTTCATCCAAAGCGAGCTTGATAGACGTCGCCCTGGGCAAAGTAGCTTCACAACGGCAAGAGATGAGGCTGATAAGATAGAAATTTTTAGCGGCGTTTTTGATGGTGTAAGCACCGGCGCACCGATAGGTTTTGCCATTTTTAACAACAACCAAAAGTCAAATGACTATGAAAATTTACGTGAGATTTTCCGCCCTGGCCATGCTGATCTTACCTATTTTAAAAAATATGGCATTAGAGATCATAGAGGCGGTGGGCGAGCAAGTGCTAGAGAGACTGCGGTAAGAGTTGCTGGCGGGGCATTTGCGCAGCTACTTTTAAATGAGCTTAAGATAGAAGTTTTAAGCGGTGTGCTTGGCATCGGCAAGGTCATCAGCGAAAAGGTTGATTTCGAATTTGCCAAAGAGTCGCAAATTTACGCCCTTGGCAACGAAGAGGCGATGAAAGAGGCGGTAAATAAAGCTAGAAGCGAGCACGATAGCGTAGGAGCTGTGGTTTTAAGCGTGGCTAAAGGCGTGCCAGCTGGTCTTGGAGAGCCACTTTCTGATAGGCTTGATAGCGCTCTAGCGGCGGCCTTAATGGGCATAAACGGCGTAAAAGCCGTAGAGATCGGCGCTGGCGTAAATGTAAGCTCTATGCTTGGCTCAGCAAACAACGACGAGATGGACGAGCTTGGCTTTTTGAGCAACAACGCTGGTGGCATACTTGGGGGCATAAGCAGTGGCGCTGAGATCGTGCTAAAGAGCCATTTTAAGCCAACGCCTTCGATATTTAAAGAGCAAAAGACGCTAAATTTAGCTGGCGAGGCGGTGGATTTTGAACTAAGAGGCAGGCATGATCCTTGCATAGGCATACGTGGCAGTGTCGTTGCAACCGCGATGATAAGGCTAGTTATCGCTGATATGCTACTGCTAAATGCAACCGCAAAGCTTGAAAATTTAAAGAAAATTTACGGCTAAATTTATTTACTAAATTTCAGTCAAGCATCGAGTTGAAAACAAGTCAAATTTAGCTCCCAAGCAAGGGCTAAATTTAGAAATTTACAGCGACCAGCTTGATCTCTCCTTTATTTTTCACGACCAGCTAAGACCCTGTATCCGCAGCTACTTTGAGCGATGCTAGTTGTGGCTTTGTCGCGAGCTAGAATTTTCGCCTAGCACTTCAGGATCATGCCATGCGCCCTCGCAGATAGCTATAACATGCTCTGGGATGATGTCGGTGACTAGCGCGTAAACTAAATTTCATCCCTATCGTTAAATACTCTCACTACGTCGCCAGTTGCGATGCCTTTTGCTTAGCTTCATTTACGTTTATTAGCATTGGCTCTCTTGCGCTCAGCTTGGCGTAGTTTCTGATCACGGAGTTATTTAGCTGTGAGTGGAGGCGGTATCTTGAGT
>NZ_CALACG010000069.1 GCF_937890585.1 uncultured Campylobacter sp. | reverse complement strand
TTGCTTCTACTTGAATAGTGTCGCCAACTGCCAAGCCGTGAGCCTCTTTGCCTTGTACCCAAACTTCGCTACCATAAGAGATTGATAAAACGCTCATAACCTCGCCTGGTTTGTTTTCGCTCTTAGTCCCCATTTTAAGGCTAACACCCATAATCTGGTCGGTTGCTTTGCTTATTTTTGCTACGCCGCCGTCCTTGCTAGTTACGAATACACCAAAAAGGATAACCTCGGTATCGTTATTTACATAAGCTAACGCTGTTACGGCACTTTCGCCCGCTCTAGCTACTTGTCCTGCAAAAGCTCTTTTATCTAAATAGCCCATTATTTACCTCCAAATTTTTTATTTAAATCTATTTTGTTTGGCTTAGCGTCGTAAAATTTATCTAGTACGCTGCCGCTATTGTCCTTAGTCCTTTTAGCCGCCTTTAGCCCTAGGTATAAAGCGTGTATTTCGCTATCACTTAGTTTTTTAAGCTCATCGGCATTAAATGCTTTACTATCTAGGATTACCGCTTCATAAACGCCCCTAGCGTTCTTAGCGTCACTTAGTTTTACGTGGCTAAAATTTGCTTTAGCGTCTGTTACGGCTTCGGTTGTTTCTGCCTCGCCTTTTAGTTTTTCGATTTCAGCCTTTAGCTCAGCGTTTTCTTTTTCTAGTGCCTCAACCTTTGCCTTAAGCTCAGCAATTTGCGCGTTCTCGTCCGTGCCGTCATCGTCTTTTACGCTTTTGGCCTTTACATCTGCTAGCTCAGTTTTTGTTTTTTCAAGCTCTGCTGTTGTTTCGTCTAGTTTTGTGCTTACTTCCTCAGCCCCGCTTAATGCTTGCTCTAAAAGATCAACTAGCTCATTATTAGCCTCGTTGGCTTCCTCTACTTTCTCTTTACCGACTTCGTCGTTATCTTTAAACTTTTTGGCTGCTATCAAAGCGCCTTTTAATTTATCTATGAATTTCATTTTTATCCTTTTGCTATCACCTAATTTACAATCTTTGCCAGCTCGCCCCTCGGCTACTACTGCCAAATGATTGCCCCTTATATTCGTTTGCCAAATTTTCCCATCACGCTCGATTAGTTTGCTGTCATATCCGCAACTTACCTCCTTTATTCCTTGTTCTTTTATTATTTTGATCGCTATCTCGTCATTTATATATGCATCACCTACCAAAAAATCCCCCTCACGGCGCACGTTTTGAATATGTCCTATCGCCGTATCTTTCCAGTTTTTAGCTGTTACGTCGTCGTCTGGGTGTGTTAGCGTTAGCGGCTTGCCCTCAAAGCTTTTAATCGTCTCGGGGCTAAAAACTTCTTTTTCGTCCCGAAAAACTTTATATACCTTGCCACTGGTGCGGCCTATTTCCTCGCCTAGGTATTCCATAGGCTGAATACTTGCCATTTTGGCTTTTGTTATTATGTAGCCGTCATCATTTATTTTAAAATCCATTTATACCCCTATGATTGCTTTTGCAAAACATCGGCATTGTATATCAACGCCAGGCTTGCATTTCGGCTTGTCCGCCTCTCGTTTTATCCACGTTTTGCCGCCGTCTTTGCTATACACGCTATCATCATCAAAACGACATAGCACACCTTGCATATTCGCGTGCGTGTGTCTTACCCTTTCATCTTTAGCCGTGCACCAGATATAAAGCTTTACGCCTAGATTTTGCATGCGTTCTTGATCTAGCTCGGCGTTAATTTTTGCCGTCTGATCTCTAGCTATTAGCCTAGCCCTGCTTTTACTTACGCCCGTGCGTTCGTGTATGATCGTGGCTAAATTTTCAGCCCTGCCATTTTTTAAATAGCTCTCTCTTATTGCTTTTTCCACGTCGTTTAGGTAGTCATTTTTTACCGAAGTTATCAAGCTCACGTTTTTGGCTATGTATTCGTCTAGTTTTGCTTTTACGGCGGTATCGCCCACAAGCGGCGTTAGGTCTATATCCGTGCCTTTTTGCACGTTTTGGATTAGTCGCTCTTTGTTGGCTTCATTTACTGCGCTAACCACGCCTCGGCTTAGCTTTTTGGCATAGTCTAGTGTGTCAGCTTTTCGTAGTCCGTCTAGTATTTGGGTTGTGTGTTCTATTATTTCGGCGTCGCTAGGGCTACCCAGCAAAAACACTCTAAGCCTTTTTAATAGCGCCGTTTTTAAAGAGGCTATTAATAGCAATAAGGCGTTACGATATTTAACCTCTGCGCGCTTGCTAGGCTGTACTGGCTTAAACTCTTTATTGCGTTTCTTGCTAAATAGTTCAGATAAGGTCGGTTTCATCGGCTGGCTCGTCTAACTTTTGGGCTAATAGCTCGGCTTCGTTTATATCCTCTGGGCTTATGTTTTTAATCAGCCCCTCGTCTTTTAGCTCTTTTAAAATTATCGCTTCGGTTATTACACCCTTATCTAGCAAATTACCAAGCGCTGTGCTTTTTACGTTTAAAATTTCGGCTTTTTCTTTGTCATTTAGGCTGTCTATGCTGTAAAAATCGTATTCTAGGGTTTCACCTAAGATAAACGGATCGATGAAGTCATAAACTGGGCGCAATAGTGTGTTTTGTAGTTCGTTGATCGTTTCATAATATGCTCGGTTGTCTTCTTCGCCACTACTAAAGCCACCAGCTCCCTCACCAAATAGTATGCTAATAGGGCGGTTTAATGCTCCAGCTACCACAATACAACTCTTACTCCAAAGCTCGGCTATACCCGTTAAATTGTTTTCTTTGGTTAGGTAGTCGTCTTTCATATCCATAGCTATTGCGTTAGTGTAGCTTTTGGCTTCATTTATTAGTCTTAGCCGTTTTAGTATCTCGCCCTCGTTGCCTATTGCTATTTGCTCGTTATACCCATCCATTTTGTATACATCTATTTTGCACTCCTCGATCAAGTCGCTAACGCTTAGCGTGATAGTGTCAAACATCTTAATAATATCAAGGGCGGTAGCTATATCACTTATACTTTCACGCTGTTTTATACCATAGCTTTTTATTCCCCCTTGCACTATACAAAGACGGCTAACGTGAGTTTTAACTCCCTTCACATCATAAAGGCTAGGTCGGTTAAATTTGTGTTCTGCATTTCTTGCTTTAAATTCGCCCTTGCCAAAAACGATAAATTGTTTAATTGTTTCATTAGGGCTTAATGGGAGTTGGTAGGTTTTCTCGCTTGCGTCTGTTACGGCTAATATCGCCGCTTCGCCATAAAGCAAAACGTTAAAAAGCAGGTCTTTAATAACGCCCTCAATCTCTATCTTACCGCAAGCATCGTAATACTCTTTTTTGCGTTCTTCGTCTATATCGTCCCAGTCGATTTCACGCCCCATTTTTAACATATCGCCTATGGTCTTTTTAATGTAGCGTTTAGCTATCCAACCATTGTTGTAAGCGTTTAGAAGCTGTGTGTTTGTGACTAATAATGGCGTATAATCTCTATTCGCCGTCATTTGCCCCATTTTAGTTACTAGGTTTTCTAAGCTATCGGTTATTTTTTGCCCCATTATTCCGCCTTTTATTTTTTGATTAATAATAAGGCGTTTTTGGGTGTTAGCTTCGGCTTGTAATGTGTCCCCAAATTGTTGTTTTGCTTTTTATTAGTGGTTCTAGGGCGTAACGTAATGCATCTATGTAGTGGTTGTTTTCATCTAGTATTTGTGGCAATATATCGCCACTATGTGGGTCGGTTTTGTAGCTGTATAATCTAAATTCCCTTGCGGTTTCAACACAACGCTCGTGTATTATGATTGCTTCAAAACTGCGTATAAACTCTATGCCGTCCTCTATGCTGCCTTTGCCTTTTATTGTTGGCGTTATCATGCTTAGCCCGTGCCTTTTTAAATAGCTTATACTTTCAGGGCGTGCGTTATCGGCTCTTATTACATATTTATGTATATTTTCGATACGCTCTTTTAAAAACTCCGCCGTGTAATCAAGCTCTAACCCTACCGCTCCAGCCTCGTGGCTTATGTAGAGTTTTCGGTCGTGTATATAGCACCTTATCGCCGCTGTCGGATCATTAGCAAAACCGAAGTCTAAGCCGTGGTAAGGATTGCCTAACCCGTCCGTGCTAAAATTTTCTACTCTAAATTTGCCTTTGAAAATAAGTGCGTCGCTCTTTGTGTTGTAGCCCCCTAGCCAAATATGCTCGTAGGTGCTGGGATTATACCTGCGATCGTATTCTTGCTCGTTAAATAGTTCGGTTGGCAAAAATGGGTTATCGCTAAAATTTGCTGTAACTAGAATAAAATCAGTCGCACCATTCTCTTGCATTTGTTTAAAAAAGCTATCCACTGCGTCCGTTTCGTTTTCAGGGTTCCAGCTAAACCAAAGCTCGGAGTTTTCCTTGCGTATAGTCGGACGTAAAAGCTCTAGGCTTCGCTTGCTTAGGTTTTGTGCTTCCTCCACCCACGCAACATCAAAGCCCTCTAGTGATTTTATACTATCGGCGGTATGGTCTTGCATGCCTTGAAAAATTATTAACCCATTGCCACGCTTAGCTCTGATCTCGGTTAGTGTTATCTCAAAATATTCACTTACCCCTAAGCTGTTTATCTTGCTTTCTATTAGGGCTTTTGATGAAAACTTTAGCGATCGTTGTATTTCCCTTATACAAACTATGCGAGCGTCTGGGTTGATTAGCATTGTTTCGATTATGCACTCGGCAAAAAAATGGCTTTTCCCACTACCACGTCCGCCTTTAGCCCCTTTGTATCTTTTATTTTCCAATAGTGGCTCAAAGATTGGGGCAGTGTTTAAATCAATTATCATTTATCAAGCTTTACTATCGTTCGCCTAATTTCGGTTACTTCAGTTTGTTGTGCGTTGGTGTTATTTATACTAATGTTGCCAGTGCGTGAATTTACTCCTAGTGTTAGGCTTGCTTTATCTATGGCTTCTTGCAAGGCTTTGAAATCGTTTGCGTTTAGCTCTATGGGCTCGAAAGTCTGCACCCCGTCACCGATACCTACCTTTTCGTATTTGGTATTTTTATCTAGCATATCCATCACTCGATTAAGATTTTTTTGCGTAGCATTAAATATTAATCCGCGGTTATATGCTTCATCTTTGGCAGTGCTCAAAATACTGCTCATTTCTATTTCTGATTTTTGAGTTTGTGCCGACAATAGCGTTATTTGAGCTTCAACTAAATGCTCATTTTTTGGCGTTAATCCTTTGAGTAAATTGGCCACAGTGCCATTTGATACACTATATTTTTTTGCTAGCTCTCTTTGTGAAAATTTGCCCGTATGAAAGTCAGCCAAAATTTTCTCTTTTATCTCATCTGTTATTTTTCCCACCATCTACCCCTTAAAATAAAGTCGGTTGTTGATATTTTTTCTTTTTATACTTGCGTTTAGGCTTTATAAATTTACTTTGGCACATCTTTCGCCTATCCGCTGCCATTCTATGCTTTAACACCCAATCTAAAAATTCTTTAGGCGTATTTAATAACGTGTTAAGCTCGTTTTGGTATTTCTTTACCTCGCTTACTCTTAGATTATTAATAACAGTTTCGTCCGTATAGGGGCTATTTAATACCTCCCTTATTAAAAACGAAATTTCCGTTAAATAATAGTGATCCTCTCTCTTTTCCCAGTCTGGGTAAAATTTATCAAGCACGGCATAAAATACGTCTAAATGTTTTAAATTAGGCAAATCCATTTTTCTAATAAATCCTAAACTCGCCCTCTATCACTCCAAGGGCTATTTTTCTCTCTAGCAGTTTTCGCTTCAGCTTGAAAACGTCCGTTTGCATTCCCTTTACGTCCTCTATTATCCTCTTGCCATTTTTTAAGCGGTATGTAAAATCTGCTATGTATCTGATCTCACGTATCATTCTAAAGCCTTGCTTGGTTGTTTCGTCTGTTATGGCAAAACTAGGCATTAGCGTAAAGGGCACTTGACGTTTTAGCTCGCTTATCTCGCCAGCTCGCTGTAAGGTTTCTAGCTCTTGGTTTCTACGCCACTCTTTGGCACTATCAAAGCCCTTGGTTTTTTTGTTACCATATTTGCTTTTAACAATCGCCGAAACGTTGCCAATTCTCATCAGCCACCTCCTCATATTTTTCTATACTCTCGTGTTTGTGTGCGTGGCACCATTGATGACACTCTCTACAAACGGCTATTTGTTTGCTGTCGTCCTTATCTGCTCCAAATCTGCCATAGCGTACATGGTGACACTCTATGCTTTGTTGTTTCTCGCATATTTGGCAAAGTGGATACGCTTCAAGTAGTCTTAGCTGGTAGGCTCTATTTTTGCTTCTAGTTAATCGCATTAATATCCTACCTCTACATATTCGCCCATTTTTGTGTCTAATGAGTAGTGTCCACGAGTGCAAAAGTAAAAATAATCCGAGTCTGCGTTTAGTCCCACACCCTCACAGAACTCTATCGCGTCTTGCTCGCTTGCGAATAAGGCCACTAGCCAACTTTTTTCTATCTCGCCCGCTTTTTTGAGTGTATCAAACAAAAATCGCTCTTTGTATTTTAGCTGTCCGTTAGCGTCAAACCAATCGTCACTACCCTTTATCTCATCAATATCTAGTTTATAAACTGCACAATTTAGTACCATTTCTTTCCTTTTTTACTTTTAGTTAATCTCAAAATAGCCCCCTTACTCCGCTCTTATAGATCATATAATCAGTCTTCGCTTGTCCATTAGTTAAAATTGCTTGTTTTAGGCTATACCCTTTAAAAGCTTCATCGCCATACTCTACTAGGTCGTCTATGTATGGCAAAATGTCGCTATTTTCACTTGAGAAAAATATAAAAGGTTCTCGCACTAGTCTAATTAGCTTTAAAAAATCTCTTAAGCCCCAAAAGCATTTATAGCCTGCTTTGCTTGTTTGTAAATATGGTGGGTCTAAAACCAATACAACATCTTTATTTTCAAATTCTTTTATCAGCTCCATTGCATCTTTATGGGCTATCTCAACGCCTTTTAAATAACCATCTGCTTGACGTAAAGGCGTTTTGGGGTTTTTTACATAAAACGTCTTTTCTTTTTTTAATTCATCTTCATTATGAGCATATTTGCCACCAAAAAGAAGCTTTGAGCTGAGCGTTATCCAGTCGATGAAATATCCTCTCTTTATATACTCATCTATGATTTTTATAATTTTTTCTCTATCCTCTCCACTTACTTTTTCATCCTTTTTATATTTTTTTGTGATAGGCTCTATTGCTTGTAAAATCTCGTTTGTTGCCTCTATATTTGCCAGCCTCTGGCTGTAATTATCGTAGTCGTTATAAATTACCCTTGCGTTTGGATAAATTTGCTTTATATTGTGGCTAAGCAGACCAGAGCCACCAAAAGCATCAATAAAAATTCCGTTCCGATGCGCTCTAAACTCGTCTTTTATAAGCTCTCTAAATTGCTTAATAAAGTTTCTTTTTTGTCCTTGAAATGGCAAAGGGGCAGCGTTATATATCAAGGCTAGCCTCCTTTTCGCCCTTGTACTTCTCGTTCCACTTTCTCATTACTTCAAGCACACCGCTTGCGTCCTTACGGCTTATCTCAAATCTATCAAGTATCTTTTTGTTTTCGTCCGCTACCTTTGCGATTATGCTAGCTCCGCTTTCGGCTATTGTGATATATACGGCTTTCATATTTGCTCCAAATAACGCTCAAATATCTTTTTGCCTATCTCATAATCAACTTCATTTCTTATAGCCTGGCGTT
>NZ_CALACG010000068.1 GCF_937890585.1 uncultured Campylobacter sp. | reverse complement strand
TCTCATATCCGCTTAAAATGTCAGCGGTCTTTTTCTTATCTACCATATTTAAAAGGGTATTTTTGGCATCTGCATTTAAGTAGCTTGACATTTTATAGATTTTTGAAAAGCTCTTTGGATCTCTCGCAACTGCATCGGCAATTATATCTGCCCCCTTAGCGTCGTTACCAAGAGCAGTTAAAAATAGATCCATTTCTCGCTCTCTTGTCCCCTCGCCCTTTATTATATCTCTTGTTGTTTTTTGGGCTGGAGCGAGAATTTTTTCATTTACATAGTTGATGCACTTTTGCTCCTTCTCATTGCCAACATTTGGTAAAGTGTAAGTCTTATCATCATTTAGTAGAGCTTTATACATATCTTCATCAAGAGCTTCTTTAGATAAATTTTGAGCTGTTGCTGCGTTTGCTTCTCCGCCTAATTTATCCATTATTGCTTTTTCGGCTCCGCCAATATTGTCATTTATCACGTATCTTGCAACTGGTTTTACTATTGAATAATCACTAGCCTTGCTAACTCCTTTTTTAAGTGCTTCTTTTACTGCTGGAGATGTCATTGTTGCAAGCGGGCCTGAGATCAAAGCGTCATCACTTGCTCCACGCAAAGCGTGTTTTAAATAATCATCGCCATTTATCATCTCATCGCCAAGTATTCTTTTATCGGCCATTAAGTCCATAGCCGCTCCAGCTCCACTTGCTCCAGCTGTTGCTAATGCTGTGCTTATAGCTTTTTGTGCTGTGCTTAGTTTTTTGGTTGGCAAAAGGGCTGAAGCTACGCTTATCGCACCCATAGGCACGCCCATTTCATTTAGATATGTTGAAAGACTATCACCGATACCAGGCTCATCTACTGGGATAAATTTATCTCCTTTTTGCAAGTAATATTTGCCGTTTGCCTCTCTTACATCGTCATAGTTATTTTTTGTAGCCCAGTTGTAGAGCAAATTTTCAGTTCTTTCTTTTACTGCTTTTTCTTTGTCTTCATAACCTGCCATTTGAGACAAAATATTTCTATCATCGCCTGCATGTTTTGCTCGTGCTAGTGCTTCAGTAGCCTTTTTCTTTTCTAGGGCTTCACCACTTGCTCCGTCGTAATGGTAATAATCAAGCATTCCCCCAATCTCTTTGCCAACGCCTTTTATAATGCCAAGTGGCGAAAATTTATCTGCCACATCGCTAGCCTCTTGTAGCCAAGTTTTCTCTTTTGGTGTGGCATCTACTGCTTTGCTCATATCAGGAGCAGGCGGCGCATAAGTTGGTGCGCTATTTGTTGCTGGTTGTGCGCCCAATAAATTATCAGGTATCTCAACCTCTTTCATGCCACTAGGTATTTTTACCCAGTTGCCGCCTATTTGCATTTCGGTTTTGTTTTCAGGTATTTTTATCCAAGCCATTTTTATTTTCCTATCTAAAATTTATGCCAAGTGTTTTTGCGTCTATGTAATTTCTTTGTGAGTTGTTTTGGTTTGCCCCAAGACTTCGTCCTTCTTGAGGTGAGTTTTTTTGTTTTTTAGGCTCACCTCTTGGGTTGTAGTAAAGCTCGTTAATCTGTGACTGTATTTCTGGGAGCATTCCTTCAAACTCTCTCATATTAACGCCCCCATTTTGCATTTGTTCAACTGTATTTTTATAGTATGACCCCAACGCGTCAAGAGTGGCGTCATAATTTGAAACAAAAGCCTTATCGCTTGTTTCATCCCCAGTTGGGAAACTATTTATGAGTTGCTGATATTGCAAATTTGACATCTTGCCGTCACCAAACACGCCTTTTGCAAAAAGCATTGCGTTGTTTAGAGCAGATCTAAAATCGTTCATTTGCTTGCCGTCAAAGCCCAAATATTTTGCCCCGCTATGCAACGCAGTATCAAGCCACCCAGTGTTTGTAGAGCTATATTTTTCTTTCGCCCTTTTTAGGCTATCAAGCAGTGTTTTTAGGTCGCTTAAATTTTGCACTGATTTTTGTGCTAGTTGTTTTCTATCCACAAGAGACCCACTTGCTCCATTTAAAGCTTTATTTGTCTCTACGTTTATAACCGCTTTTTTGTAAGCTTGCACTTCTTGCGGAGACATATTTTCTGTCCAATCAGGCAACTTTGCCCCTAGCTTCTCAAAAGCCAAATTGGTTTCTAAACTATCACTATTTAGCCCACTATTATATTTTTGCACGTCAAAATTAAGTCTATTTGCGTTTGTGTTTGCATTTTGCATAGCAATATTCGCCATTAATTGATTGTGGTAGGCATCGTTTTGATACTTGTTTGCTTTTAGCCCTAACTCTTGCCCTTTTAACCCAAGCTCGTCACGCTTGAAACCTTGATTTATGGTGTTATTGTTTGCTGTTTCAGTTTCGGTTGATATATTATGGCGTATGTTTTCGTTTAGCCTATCTATATTATTTTGCTCGGTTGCTAAATTTGATCTATTCTCCTCTGCTAATTTCTGTTTTGTGAAGTTGTTTCTTACGCTGTCTTGGTAAATATCCCATAACGCTCTACCAGTTGCGCCTACTGCGTCTATTGTGTTGGTGTTATAGTTAAAGTCTACTTTATTTGGGTTAAAATATGGCATTTTTGCTCCTTTTTGTGAGGCTTAAATTAATAAGCCTCTTCCTCTTGTTGTTTATGAAAGTTTGATGCGTTCCAAGCATTGACTAAATTTTGATTTGCTTGATTTTCTCTTTGTAGCTGTCTTTGTGAAAGCATCTTATTGAAATCATAAGCATCTTTATTTAGCTTAAACGCTTGTTTTGCTGCTTTGTTTTGGTTGTAAGCGCTCCATAGTGCGCCACCAGTTCCTAATGCTGTTAGCCAATTAGGCACGCCTCCAGCGTCACCGCCACCAAGCCAGCTTAAAAAGCCACCGCCATTTTTGCCAGCCCCTTGTGTTATATTGCTTCCGCCCCAATCCCAACTCATTTTTTCCTCCTTATAGCCCTGCTAATTTCAAAAGCTCTGCGCCATATTCTACGTCGCTCACGTTCTCGCCCTTTTTGGCTCTATCAAACGCCGATAACTCACTGCTTGCATTTGAGCCGCTTAAAATTTCGTCTGGCTTCTCTTTGCTTTTTGCTACATTGATCATTCCCATTGCTACTGCTTTCCAGCCAACGTAATTTTCACCAAGTAGATCACTCATGCCGTGAGCTTTTGCAAACTGGGCTAGATCATCAGGGCGTATTGTTGGGTAGTCTTTTTTAAACTCTGCTAGGTTTTTGTCAAAGACTGCTTGACGTCTAGCTTCCTCCGCTTGCGCTGCTTGAGCTTGCGAGATTTGATCCATTTGAGCTTTTAAGGCGTCAAGGTTTCCAAGACCTAAACTATCAAGTAGTGCTTGTTTTTCAGGGGCAAGCTGTGGTTGTGATGGCTCTTGCGGTTGCTCTTTTGCTGCTAGCGCTTCAGCCATTGCTTGCTTAATATCCTCGATATTAAGCTCCTCTTTTTTTGGCTCTTCTGCTACTATTGGTTGCTCTGCTGGCTGTTCTTGTGGTTCTTGCGCCACTTCGTTTGTTTCAGGCTCTACCTGCTCGTCACCATTTATGATACTTACTAATTCATTTAGTGCTTCTTGCTCTGTCATTTATTACTCCTCTTTGTAATTTTCAAAAAAACTTAAAAGACTTTCAAGTGTTTTTATGCTCTCGATCGCCCTTAACCTCATTTCATCGCTGTTCTTTTCATTTTGGCTAGCGGTCACACTTGCCGCATAAAGCCCTAATAGATATTCTGAAAAAGCTCTAAACGCTTGGCATTGCGTCAGCTGATAAAGCTCCTGCTTCTGCGTCAAGGCTTGCCACGCTTGGCAAAATAGCCTGTGGCTTAAATCGTTTAACAAACTCACTCTCCTTTCCGATAAAATTCTCAGGGTCTTTTATGCCATATAGTGGCAATAGCTCTAATAAGATTTTCTCGTTTGCTTCTTTCATTCTATTTGCACCCTCGCCGTCTTGGAGCTGTAAGCACATGCCAAATTGAGCTGCTATTACTTGGCTTGCATCCATTAGGCTTTTTTTCTGCACCTCTTTATTTAGCGCGCCTATACCAGTGTTTAGGTTGATGTTAAAGCTCGGTACTTCTCCGCGGTTAAAGCCTGCAAAAAACAATGGGTCGCCGTATTTCCAAACTAAGAATGCAAGGCGTTCAAATATAGGTTCAAAAAAGGTCTCATTGTAGGTTCTTATATACCCTTGAAGCCTTACGCTACCTTCATTTGCCATAATTGACGCCATTGTCGCTGTTTCTTGCCTAGTTGTTGGTGCTCCATTTTGCTGTGGGCTTACTCCGCTAACTTCGCTCATCTCCTGCTCGATCACTTGAAGTGTAGCCATTGAAGCGTTGATGTCGCCAGGCGGTACTATCTTGATGTCTGCTGGGCTATCGGTAAAAATCGCACCACTTGGGCGCTCTAAATCAGCCCTTGATATACTTGCACTTCGGTTAAAAATGATCTTTGGCGTTGCTTGGTTTCTTGTTACATCTGTAATTGAGTTTCTAATAGCATTTAGCTCATCTTGTAAAGGTAGCAACGAAGCAAGAGCTGGCTCACCATAGGCGCAGACAAACGTTTGATCAGTATTGCGTTTTGTTTGTGGCAGCATATAGCCAAAAATAAATGGCTGTCCGTCTTTTAGTTCTACTTTATCTCTTAGTAGTTCGCTATTGTAAAGCGTGCTAACGCTCCATTTCTCATCATTTAGTTCATAAATTTCATTTAGGCAAATTCTCTCATAAGGTCTGTTCTCGCTTAGATCAATTTGTTTAAAAGTTTTATTCTTGATTAACTTTTTGATGTCGTTTGTCGTGAGGTAAATTATATGCACGATATAGCGGATGTCATCTGTATTTTTGGCATCAGGGTCAAAATAGATGTCGTTTATATCCACTTCCTCTATCTTTGCTTCATCTTTTGCCCAAAACACTTTTACTACCGAGCTTGCCGAGAAAGCAGCTTTTAAAAAGATAGGCGAAAAAATCTTATACAAATTTATCTTGTCGCAATAGAAATTTAGCGCCTCTTGCCACTTGTCGATCACATCATGCGTTGAGTTTATGTATGGCTCTAGCTTTGCAAATGTGTCATTGTTGAAATATGTTTCGGTTAGGCCGTCATATATCCTTTTTGCTTTTGAGTTGAGCTTTGGTATGTAGTTTTTGCTTTTATTTCTCTCTTTGAGGCTGTTATACTGCTCGCTTTCTAACACAAGCAAATACGCATCATTTAGCTTGTCAAAAAACGGCTTATATTCCGCATAGCCATTGTATGCTGTTTGCACTAACTCCTCGAGGTAGCTTATTCTCTCATCGTTCGTCATTTTCGTGTCCTACTCTGTAAATTGTGCTTCTGCTGACATTTGTTAGCTCTTTCACTCGTTTTTTATCAACCCCTTTTTCTTTTAGAGCCGTTGCAAGTTTTACTCTAGCTTGTTTTGTAGGGATAAATTTTACCCCCTTAAGCCACTCACAAATCATCACACAAAAACAAAGACGCAAAGCCTCATCATCAAGTGTTGCCACCTTTCTAATTAAACTTACGTCGATATTTTCTGAAATATACTCGATTTGTTTTCTCAAATCTACCCAATTTTGACACTCTTTCACCAAACGCCTCCGTCATCGTAGTTGATTGTGTTAGTCTTTGCCGGTAGTGGATCAAAAAAGGTCAATGCTAAAGCGTCCGCCAAGTCAGGGCTAAAGCCAAACTCTTTTTTAATATTCTCTTTTGGCAAGAGCAAATAACGCTCTTTCTTGTCATAATAAAAACTAATTGTGCTAAGCTGTTTTTTGAGTTTGTCGTTTGGCACGATGCTAAGT
>NZ_CALACG010000067.1 GCF_937890585.1 uncultured Campylobacter sp. | reverse complement strand
TAAAAATATCTTGATTTGTAAAATATGGCGATAATTTCAATATTTCGATGTCTCCACCAAACATACCCTTAACTTTTTCCATGTTTTCTACCGTTTGGCACGGATCAATGGTGCAGTAAGAATCATCCTCTTCAAAGTATATAAACTGTGCTGAACCAAGGTCGTCCAATTTGTCTTTATCAACTTTTTCTACGACTATAAAATTTTTAAAAATATCTATTATTTGAAGTTGTGCATTGTTAATAACTTCATATACATAAAAAGCACTTATAAAAATTTTTTCGTTAATAAAAAATTCGCATATATGTAGTATTAAGTTTGATGTTAACTGTGAAAAAGCATTCTTAGGATCATAAGTAAAATTTATAACATCATCAAAATTCATAATCTTCCTTTATGCTCTCTAGTAGTTCAAGAGCCTTACAGCTATTTATATAGGTATCGTAAGTTACGTAATTTTTATACGTCACGCCGTCACGTTTGTGGGTGAGATGATCTTTAATAATATCACTATTTGCGCCAAGCTCTTCTAGTGCCGAACTGCTTATGTGTCTAGTGCCGTGTAGCTTAAAATCATCAAAACCCACAAATTTATCGAGTTTCATCTTTTGTCTATCCGTATTTTTAATAGACTCGCCGGTTTTTGGACTTGCAAATACTAGGCCGCATCTATCGGTCGGTATTTGCGTTATGGCTTCTTTTACGAGCAAAGGAAGCGGCTTTTTATAGTCGTTTCCATTTTTGGTATCTATTAAATAGTATACGTCATTTTCTAGATCAATATTTTCCCATTTTAGGCTGGCTACTTCTCCTTTTCGCCTACCATACAAACAAAACAAGAAAAATCCTCTCCAAAACGAATCATCTTTATAAAGCTCCAAGATAGCCGTTTTTAACTTATAAAATTTACCGATTGCATCTTTTACTATCGTTTTTCTAGTCGTTTTAGCTATTTTAGTTAGCAGAGTGCAAGGATTTACTACTATTAGCTGATTGCGAAGCGCTATGTCAAACATCTCGCCCAAAATTCGCCTTGTATTATCATATGCCGTGCGTTTTGACAATACCTGCACTTTTCCTATTATTTTATTAAATTTTCCATCATGCATTAGATTATGGATAATATTGTCTATCTGGGCAGCTATAACGTCTACTACGATCTCTTTGCCAATACTATCTTGCAAATAGGTCTCATAAAATGCAATGTCGCTAGCTACCGACTTTTTGCCGACATCCTTTTTGCCTTTCCACAGCTCAAACAAGTCATTAACCTTAGTAGTATCTTTAAATTTGAGCCCCTTTACCTGCTTGCTTACGCCCTCTAGCCACTTTACAAGCTCTTTTTTGGCTTCGCTTTTGTATTCTCTCTTACTCCATCCGCTACGAGTATCTAGCGTGAGCACTTTTGTGAAGTATTTGCTACCGATAACCTTTCTTAGTAAAAAGACGTTTGGTTTTTCTTTATGCATGAATAAGCAAGTTTCGACTTTTTTATAATCGCTCTTTACTATGGCCATCTCTCACCCCATAAAACCAAATGGCAATGCAAACATACCATCATCTAGCTTTACAGCTCTGTCTCCAGTGTAAAAGACTATTCCCTTATCAAATTTACTTTGTAAATTTTCTTTTAGATGATAGATATGCTTAAAGTCATCTTTACTGATAGTTTTTGAGGATTTGACCTCTATGGCTATGAGTTTGCCCGATATCTCAAGGATAAAGTCTATCTCTTTTTGATCGCTCGTTCTATAGTAGTATATGTTTGCTCTTTTTTTGCTACTTGTATTTGCCTTTAGTAGTTCATCAAATACAAACGTCTCATATATGGCACCTTTATAAGGAGAATTTGTAAGCTCTTGTTCTGATGAAATTTGTAGTAGATGCGCTAGCACTCCTGTGTCAGTAGCAAAAATTTTAGGAGTTTTTATGAGTCTTTTTAGAGCGTTGTTAAAATAGGGCTGTAGCTTTTGGATCTGATAGGTATGCTCCAGCACGCTAAAGTAGCTATCAAATGTCTTATTATCAAGCCCAGACTCTAGACATAGCTCGTTTTTGTTAAAGATATTGCCACTTCTTAGCATACATAGGCGGTACATAGTGATAAATTTATCCATATTTCTAATGTTGCCTATCTCTTTGGCGTCTGATTCTATATATGTTCTTATATATGAGCTAAACCAGAGATATTTTGATTTTTCAGAGCTTATCTTTGTGATCTCCGGATAACCACCATTTATAATCTTTTCAGATAAGCCCTCATTATCATACTTCTTTAGCGAAAGATGGCTTATATCGCCACTTAAAATATCTATCAAATTTTCATCACTATGACTTAACTCTTTTTGAGAAAGCGGGTAAAGTTCTACTATGCCTATCCTACCAGCCAAAGAGTCTGAGATATCTTTAAAGCCTTTTAAATTTGCAGAGCCAGTTAATACAAACTGCCCATTTGTTCTATCTTTGTCTATAAATTCTTTTATAGCTAAAAGCAGTATAGGTACTCTTTGTATCTCATCTATCACAATAGGCTTATTGCAGTGCTCTATAAAGCCTTTGGGATCATTCCTTGCGGATTCATATATGTTTATGTCGTCAAGCGTTATGTAGTTTGGTATCTCTAAATTTAAAGCAAGTGTTGATTTACCAACCTGCCTAGCCCCGCTTATCAAAAGCACTGGAAAGCTTTTCATATACTCTTTTATTTCGTCGCTTATGGCTCGTTTGATGTACATAGTATTTTATCCTTAAATATTTAGGAGTATAATACTACAATATATATAAATTTACAAGGATGGTTTGGTTAAGATAATTGTATATTTAAATTTAATTCGAACTAAAACTGGCAAGACTAAGTCAGTCACTGTGATTTTCCATCACACTGAGTATTTTATTGGTAGAGTTTTAAGAAATATCACCTCAGATTTTCATATTGACAAATGGTAGTCAAATTTTACCTCAAAAGGAGCAGCACAATAACCATTTTTTGGAATATTGCACAGGCTCTTTTATACTGCAACCTAACTTCCCAATAAATTTTTTACCTCATAACTTTATCCAGTAGCGATTTATAGCTATCCACTACGTCATAGACCACGCTATCATTGCTTATAGCCTTAAAATGCTCCTTTGCGCAGTGGATTTTAGATTCTTCGATTTGGCGAAGCTGCATAGAGTTCATAGACCCTTTAGTCTCCGCAACAAAATAAATGTGCTTGATATCACCCTCATAAAATGCAATCGCCCTAAAAAGACAAACCTCTCCAGATACATCAGTCATACATATAGACGAATTTAAAGGAAATATAGAAAAAGAGAAATATCAGCTAGCGATGTATGATAAAAACCGTAAACTAGTAGATATATTAAGAAATAGACATTCACAAACAATAAAAAATATAATAAACGAATTTGAAATACAACCACAAGTAGTTGTAATGGATATGTTTAAGCCATTTAGAAGCGTAATAAATAGTAATATAGTTCAGGCCCAAATAGTAGCAGATAAATATCATGTAATAAGACAAGGGATATGGGCATTAAGAGATTTAAGAGTAGAATTATTTAACAAAGACAATGAAAAGTATAAGAAGTTAAAAAAATATTGGAAAATACTAAGTAAAAGCCCAATAAGTCAGTTTAGTCAAAGACAAAAAGAGATATTAAAAGAGATATTAAAAGTAGATAAGACATTGAAAAAGATGTATAGAATAATAAAAGAATTTTACAAGATGTTTGAGAGCAAGACAGTAAAGACAATGAGAAGGAGAATAGAGCAATTAATTGAAAAATTGAGAGTATTTAATATAAAGCAAAGTATAAAACTAGCAGATACAATAACAAGTTGGAAAAAAGAGATAATAAATATAGTAGAATATAAAATAAACAATGGGTTTGTAGAAGGAAATAACAACAAAATAAAAGTAATAAAAAGAGTATCTTATGGACTAAGAAACTATGAAAGATTTAGAAAATTGATATATTTACGTCTTTGCAATAGATAGAGGTGTTTTTACACCCCCACTATTGACAAAGAACCCAATTTCAAAAAAAATATCTGTTAGAGATTCCCCAACAGATATTTTAAAATACACATATATATCATAAATAAAACTAATAAATTAAATAAATTCCTTAGCTCTATGACAAGCTACAAAGTGCTTTTCTTTTATCTCTTCAAGAACAGGCTCCTCTTTGCTACATATGTCTATAGCATAGGAGCATCTATCTTTTAGTCTGCAACAAGGTTTAGGATTTATAGGGCTTGGAACATCTCCCTCAAGTATTATTCTCTTCCTTGTTTTTTGTACATACGGATCAGGTACAGGTATTGCAGATAGCAATGCTCTTGTATATGGATGTATTGGATTATCATATAGTTCATCAGATTCTGCAATCTCCATAATTTTACCAAGATACATTACACCTACTCTATCAGATATATACCTAACCATAGAAAGATCATGAGCCTGTCTCTTATACACATCTCCGAGCCCACGAGACCGTACTAGATCTCGT
>NZ_CALACG010000066.1 GCF_937890585.1 uncultured Campylobacter sp. | reverse complement strand
ATAATACTTCTATAAAAAAATGTACACCATATAGTTATAGTATATATGTAAATGAACCCGAACCAAATAATTTTATCCCAAGTAGTAAAAAAGATGATGGCAGCGAAAATTTTAAAAACAAATATAAAAACAGACTATTAACCCAGATAGTTACCAAGCCATTTGACGTCTATATAACAAACTATGGAAAAGATGGCAAAAAAAGAGCACCAGACACTCCGGTAGATGTAAAAGTGGAATTAGTTGAATCTTGCGGTGCTTCGACAAATTTATATGAAAAAAATATAGAATTTAATGTAAATAGTGATTTTTTACTGCCATCTATAAAAGTAGATATGGCATATAAAAGCCTTAAATTTAGGATTTCACACCCTAACCCTAAGAAAAAAACAGACCCTGCAGCACCAGAGAAAATCACAGCATGTGAAAATTTAGATGATTTTGCCGTTAGACCAAGCCATTTTATGCTTTTTGATGATGACGCGAGTACTTCTTTGATAGGGGGGAAAATTTATAATAACATCACACTTGCTGCCATGAAACCAAAGCCAAATGATAGTAGCACAGCAGATGGTTATACAAATATTATAGATGCAAACCTTACAGTTGAGAATAATGCTACTTGCGAACGCAGTTTTTTAAATAATGATAACAAGCTAATTGTGCATTTTACAAACAAAAGTAAAGCAATAGGTAAAATTATACGTCACACATCAAGTGGAGATGTTGGTTTTTCATACTCTGATATAGGCGACACAACTTTTAATGTGATAGATAATAACTACACTAGAACGGATCAGAGCACGAGTCATGGATATGATTGTGTCAAGGATTCATCAGAGAACGACCCAACAAAAGACCCAGAAGGTAGAGTCGGATGTAACATAAAATTTGACAAAAAAGATTTTAAATTTGCGCCAAAGGATCTTGACGTAAGCGAGTTTAAAATCATACCAAGCGACTTTTCGTATATCTCAAATGAAGAAACCGCATGGTCCCCTACTTTAAATTTTAAAGTAAAGGCAAGGTTATTTGATGACAATCCAGCACTTCTTTATAAAAATGGTTGTTACTCAAATAATACTACATTTAAGATAAAAGCTGGAGAGATTATAGCTGAGTATACGGACAACAATGGTTCAAAACTAAGTAACGATGAGGCTGGCGTAGAGAAGCTAAATAGCGAGATAATGTTTTTTGGTAGTAGTGACCCAAATGCGCTTGTAAAAAAGGTAAATTTATCACCACATGATGGAACCTATCAGGTCAAAAAAGAGGCATTTGGCACAGATGGTACAGCCTGGGTAAACTTGAAATTTAACTTCAAGCGTGAGAAAAATATGGCAAAAAATCCTTTTGAAGTTGCAAGTGACATTTTTACTTTTGTAAGTTTGGTTGACAGCAAAGAAAATAAAAATAATGGCCATATAAAGCCAACCAACAAAACATCAGCTAAATTTTACTATGGCAGGGTCTATGCACCTTATTACGAGGGGCCAAATACCGGCTTTAAGGCTAAAATTTACTACGGAGTATATTGCAATGGCTGTGATGAGAGTAAATTTATGCTACAAAATATAGGTTCAAGCGAGCGTTGGAGTGAGTTTGCAGGTACGCACTCATGGTATATAAATCCTCTTCATAGTTCTGCTTATGGGGATGTTGGTAAGTATGAATTTTTAAATAAAACCATTAGAGACAATAGTAAAGAGAGAGCTTTAAGCAATGGCGTGAGCTATATTTTTGTAAAAAACAAAAGGGCGGTAACTGACGTGGCCAAGATGCATACAGATGACTGGCTCATATATAATGAATTTGACAAAGATGCAAAGACAAATGACTTTAATTTGAGATTTCTTGTGCCAGACGGAGACTGGGCTGGCAAGACTCTTGGTAAGAATTCAAATAGTGGCGATGTCGGAATTGTCTTGGGTGCTGAAGGAAATTTCACAGATATAAGTAAAAACACAAATAGGAGAATTTCTTGGTAAAAAGAGGCTTTTCTCTCATTGAGCTCATACTCTCGATAGTCGTTGTAGCGGTCGTTAGTATCTCAATACCACTCGTTTTAAAAACGACATCTGAGTTAAACCAAAAGGCTGTCACACAAGAGAGCCTAATGAACGCCAAAACATATATGGGGCTTATATTAAAAGCTCCATTTAGTGACAAAATAGTAAAAGTAACGCAAGATGGAGGCTCAGCTTATTTTTACCCTATCGTCTTAGAACCTGGCGATACAAGAAATGAATTTTATAGAGTCAATAAAATAGGCGGTGACGGGCATAGGGGATTTGCCTATACAAACTCGTCAGAGCTATCTACCGATAACTCACCATATAACCCAGTAAAGTCAGTAAATTTTTATGACACAAAAAATAAAAATTTACAAACTGCAAACCAAAACAGAGACTACATAGTAGGCTCAAGCTATGAAGTGAGCGTAAAAGAAGGTGGTGGTGACTTTAAGCCAAATTTTGCCTTAAAAAATAAAGATGTTAAAGAGATAATTGTCACTTCAAGCTCTTATAAAGATGGCGGCAAGTCAAGCACGACATCTGTGCTAAAAGCCTATGCATTTAACCTAGGTGAGAGTGGCTCACTAAACACAAAAGAGTGGAAATGAAAAGAGCCTTTACTCTTCTTGAGCTAGTGGTCGTTATAGTCGTGCTTGGTATCATCGCTATGATGAGCTTTAACGCGATAATGAATATCTATACAAACTACTTTCAAACAAGAACGATAAACGAGCTTGAAACGCAAACCGAGATCGCTTTGGAGCAAATTTCAAAAAGGCTAGAGCACCGCATAAAACCAAGTGTGATCGCTAGAAAAAGTAAGGTAGAGAATGATTTTTGTGCATTAAATGATAGTAGGGTTCAATTAAAAGATGGGTATGAAATTTTAGAATTTATACCTTATGCTTATGAAATTTTTAACGACGTGACTGAATTTGATGTGGAAAACAATATAACAGTTACTAAAAATGGCAAAGCCTACACCGGACGATATAGCGGCTATGTAGATCTAGTAAAAAGCTCGCCAGCAACTGGTCTCGTAAGCCCTGGAAGTAAATTTACAACCACGCTTGTTGAGACGATAGAGGATCTGACCTGCAAAGAGGACGAGGACAAAAACTACAACCGCCCAAACAGAAATGGTTGTGTGGACTTTAAAGACAAAGATGGTGGCGTAGCGGCGATATTTTCTGATGTTCTTTATGATGTGCAAAGCTCATTTGGATATCAAGGGACTGGAAATTTAGACATTGCAAAAGTTGGTATAAAAGGCGGTGCGACTGGCATAGACGGCGACACGCTAGAAATTTCAGGCTTTACTAATAAACAAATTTCAGAGCAGTATCATCTAGCCTACACTGCAAACGCCGTAGTGCCAGAGCAGAGCAACGATCAAACAGACATAAACAACGGCGTTTTTGATCTAAATTTATACTACAACTACAAGCCATGGATGGGGCAGGGCTATAAAACTGGTGAAAAAGCGACACTTGCTAAAAATGTGACGAGATTTGTCTTTACGGAAAAAAACGGTGTTATCGTGCTAAAGCTTTGCATGCGCGCCAAAAATGCAGAGACAACTATCTGTAAGTCAAAGGCGGTCTACTAATGAGAAGAGGCTTTACGCTCATTGCGGCGATATTTTTTGTGGTGATCGCTAGTTCTATTTGTATGCTAGCCCTTTCGATCGCCACTACATCTGTTAGGCAAAATAGCGAGATTTATCTAAGAGAGCAAAGCGAGCTTGTGGCTCGTGCGGCGACCGAATATGCTGTTCTAGCCGTTCTCAGTAATGATTTTTATAAAGCTGGGGCAGTTTGTATTGGCGATAAGAATAATCCTATAAAAGGCGAATTTGGGGAGCTATTTACTTTCGAGGTATTTGTAAAATACTTTGGCGACATGGGAGTTTGCAGCGGTGATGCAGTGGCTGTTACGGGGCTAAACCAAGGCACCGTGCTGCTTGACGTATTTGTGAGCTCAAAACCAGGAAAAGCGACCAATCCTATAAATTTCCACAAACGAACGCTTCAAAAACTTTAAAATTTTATAAATATTTTACTTTAATTTGCTTTTAGTTTTGGCGTGTTATAATCATCATACTTTCTATAAAGGAGATTACGATGAATATAAGCATTGTAGGAAAACAATTCGAGCTAACAGAGCCGATCAAAAACTATATCCAAGATGCCTTTGATACGCTTGGCAAGTACAATCTCGACATCATCTCAGCAAGATGTGTTGTCGCAGCCGACGAAAAACAAGGCAAAAAAGGTTTTAACGCAGAATTTTCTCTAAATATGGCACATAAAGACACGATAGTCGTCCGTCAAAAAGATAAAGACTTATACGCAGCGATCGATCTTGCGGTTGAAAAGGCTTCAAAAGTTTTAAGAAGAGAGCACGATAAGAAATTTACCGTAAAAGGTAAGGCTGATGATAAAGATTTTCGCTCGAGAATAGGCGAAGAAAAGATCGAAGGTGTCGAAGAGATCGTGCCTATGGAGCTTGAAATTTACAAACCTCTCGAGATCGAAGAGGCACTTGATAAACTAAAATCAAGCGATAAACAATTTTACGTCTTTAACGACGTTGACGCTAAAATGCGTGTCATCTACAAAAGAACAGACG
>NZ_CALACG010000065.1 GCF_937890585.1 uncultured Campylobacter sp. | reverse complement strand
ATAATATTGATGCTATAGTTGATGAAATTTTAGACGAAAATAATAAAAATACAAAAATTTAATAAAGGAGAAAAAATGAGAGCGTTGCTTAGCGTTAGCGATAAAGAGGGCATTGTAGAGTTTGCAAAGGGGCTAGAAGAGCTTGGCTGGCAGATACTTTCAACTGGTGGCACATTTAAGCTTTTAAAAGAAAATGGCATAAAAGCTACTGAAGTTAGCGAATTTACGGCATCACCTGAGATGTTTGAGGGCAGGGTAAAGACCCTTCATCCAAAGATACATGGCGGCATCTTGCATAAACGCGATGACGCTACGCATGTGGCTCAGGCAAAAGAGCATGGCATTGAGGGGATTGATCTGGTTTGCGTAAATTTATATCCATTTAAAGAGACTACGATTAGAACTGATGACTTTGCCGAGATCATCGAAAATATCGACATCGGCGGCCCAGCTATGGTAAGGAGTGCTGCTAAAAATTTTAAAGACGTCCTTATCGTCACAAGCGTGCTTGACTACGATGAAATTTTAAAGCGCCTAAAAGAAAAAAGCGATGATTTTGAGTTTAGAAGATCGCTTATGATAAAGGCATTCGAGCATACAGCAGCCTATGATAGCATGATCGCAAACTATATGAATGATAGATTTAACAGCGGTTTTGGTGATGCTAGATTTATCGTGGGAAGCAAGGTTTTTGACACTAGATACGGCGAAAATCCACACCAAAAAGGCGCGCTTTATGAGTTTGATTATTTCTTTACGAACAACTTTAGAGCCCTAAAAGGCGAGGCAAGTTTCAATAATATGACCGATATAAATGGTGCATTGATGCTTGCAACTAGCTTTGATGACGCGCCAGCAGTGGCTATCATCAAACACGCGAACCCTTGCGGCTTTGCGGTAAAAGATACGCTACTAGAGAGCTACGTGGCAGCGCTTAAGTGCGATCCGATCTCAGCATACGGCGGCGTGGTCGCGATAAATGGCACGCTTGATGAGGAGCTAGCTAAAAAGATAAATGAAATTTACGTTGAAGTAATCATCGCTGCAAATGTCGATGATGCCGCGCTTAAAGTCTTTGAGAGCAAAAAACGCATCAAAATTTTCACACAAGATAATAAATTTTTAGTGCGTGCAAATGATAAATTTGACTTTAAGCACATCGATGGTGGCTTTGTATTTCAAGAAAGAGACTTCGTAAAAGACGAAGAGCTTGAAAATATGAAGCAAATGAGCAAGAAATTTGCAACTGGCAGCGAGCTAAAAGATGCTCAGATCGCGTGGAAAGTGGCTGCGCTAACGAAGAGCAACTGCGTAGTTTATGTAAAGGATGGCGCTATGGTGGCTATTGGCATGGGTATGACTAGCCGCGTGGATGCTGCTCGTGCGGCCGTAGCGAAGGCAAAAGAGCTAAAGATCGACCTAAGTGGCTGCGTGCTTGCAAGCGAGGCGTTCTTTCCGTTTAGAGATAGCATCGACATCGCTAGCAAAGTGGGCGTAAAATGCGTCATCGAGCCAGGCGGCAGCATAAGAGATGATGAGGTGATAGAGGCTGCCGATGAGCACGGCATGTCGCTATATTTCACTGGCGTTAGACACTTCTTGCACTAAAATTTAGGGGCGCTTTGCCCCTTGCTTCACACTTTATAACTTTAAATTTTATATAATCCTTCAAAAAAGGAGCTCACATGAAAAAGATATTAAATTTTCTCTTGGTTTTTATTCTATTTTTGGGTGTAAATTTGATGGCAAAAGATGAGTTTTTAAAGGAGCAGACGATGGCAGGGCAAAATTTGAAAGAAATTTATTTAGCAGGTGGCTGTTTTTGGGGCATGCAGGGATATTTTAAAAAGATATTTGGCGTGGTAGATACGAAGGTGGGCTACGCAAATGGTAAGAGCGAGAGCACTAGCTACCGTGAGCTACATGAGAGCGATCACGCCGAGACACTTTATGTCAAATTTGATGAAAACAGGGTCGCTTTGGCTGAAATTTTGGCTCATTTTTTTAGGGTGATCGACCCGACCTCGCTAAATAAACAGGGCAATGACGTCGGCAGGCAGTATAGAAGCGGGATTTACTATGTTAGCAAGGACGATCTACCAGTTATTGAGAGCTTTATAAAGATAGAGCAAAAGAAATTTAAAGATAAGATCGTGGTTGAAGTGGCGCCACTTAAGAATTTCATCATTGCCGAGGAGTATCACCAAGACTATCTTGACAAAAACCCTTTTGGATACTGCCATATAGATCTAAATTTAGCCGGCAAACCGCTCTATGACGAGGCTAAATTTAAGCCGCTTAGCAAAGAGGAGCTAAAGAGAAATTTAAGCAGTGAGCAGTATGCAGTGACGCAGGAGGCGGCGACTGAGAGGCCATTTAGCAGTGAGTATGATAAATTTGACAAAAAGGGCATCTATGTCGATATCACCAGTGGCAAGCCGCTCTTTTCAAGCGCTGATAAATTTGATGCAGGGTGTGGTTGGCCAAGCTTTACAAAGCCTATCACGACAACGGCACTTACGTATAAAGAAGACAACTCATTTATGATGAAAAGGGTCGAGGTGAAGTCGCAAAACAGCGATGCGCACCTTGGCCATGTCTTTGACGATGGGCCAAGTGACAAGGGCGGACTAAGGTACTGCATAAACGGAGCTAGTCTTAAATTTATACCGCTTGAAGATATGGCTAGGCTTGGATATGAGGAGTTTATCCCCTACGTAAAGTAGCTTTTGTTGAAGCAAATCAATGGTTTGAAAAGTTTAATCAGAGTATAATTCTCCAAAATTAAAAGGAGAAAAAATGAGTGAATTTTTCAAAAATGCAGAGCAGTTTAACGTAGAGGGTGCGACGGTGCCATTTTATAAATTTAGTGAAAATGGAGTAAGCTTTGTGGGTTTTGACTCACGTCCTTGCGTGCCGCCTGAGCCCATGATGAACGCGCTTTTGGCGATAAAATTTGCTGATAAAAACACAAAGATCGTGATGGTAAATCACAAATTTCCAGCTGGGCTCATCCCAAAGATAGAAAAGAGCTTTGATGTGGAGCGCGAGGACCTTGAGGGTGGGGCTGTGAAGATGACTTTTAGCCTAAAAGAGGGTGCGAGTATAGAAAACATAGACACCAGCCTTTGCCACTAAAATGCTTTTAAACACTTATGCGCCGCCATTTAAGCTAGTTGGTGGCTACTTTATCGCTGGCATTTTTTTCTTAGCGCTTAGCGTTCCGGCCTTTTTCTACGCTGATTTTGAGGCGATTAGCTCGCTAAATACGGCTGGCTTTTTGCATATATTTTTCGTGGGCTTTGTGATGAGCATCATCATCGGAGCGCTCTATCAGCTAACATCGGTCATACTAGAAAAGCTGTTTTTTACGGTCAAAGGGGCTATTTTAAATTTAGCCATCTTTTGCCTGTCGCTGCTTGCCATGAGCTATGCGATGATATTTGGCGAGGGTCAAATTTTGCAAGTTGGCGCAGTTTTGCTATTTTTCTCGCTCGTATTTTTTAGCTCGACCTATACTCTAAGCTTTTTAAATAATCAAAAAAGAAGCTTTGCAGCCTTTGCGCTCTTTGTCTCGGCGATATTTTTGTTAGTTGGCATAACGCTTGGATTTTGCCTAGTGATGATACTTGGCGGCACGCTTATGCTTGATTTTATGATGACATTAAAATTTCATGTATATTTTGTGCTGGGCTTTGTATTTTTCGTGATACTTGGGGCTGCAAGCGTGCTTTTACCGATGTTTGCGCTGGCGCATGATCTTAAATTTACACTTAGTAAGGCTTCACTTGCCTGCTACATTTTGGCTGGAGTTTTGCTGGCAATCGATGAAAATTTAGCTATTTTTGCGGTGGCTGTGGCGGCTTTGCTTTTTATAGCTCAAGCGTTTTATATCTTAAAAAAGCGCGTGAGAAAGGCGTATGACTACTGGAATGTAAATATCGCTCTTTCGCTGCTTGCCTTGCTTTGCGCTGCTACATTTATGATTTTTGAAAAGCTAAATTTGGCTGCATTTTTTATGATATATGGCTTTTTGTTTGCCTTTATCGTGGCTCATCTTTATAAGATCGCGCCATTTCTCATCTGGTATCACTATGTGGCGCCATTTGTTGGCAAGGCAAAAGTGCCGCTGCTTGATGCGATGATATTAAAAAAGACGGCTTATTACGCCATAGCTTTTAATGCCACTTCGCTTGTGTGCTATCCTTTAGCGATTAGCTTTGAGATGAGAAATTTGGTCTATGCAAGTATGATTTTTATGGCTTTAAGCATCATTTTGCTTGCTGTAAATATGATAAATGTTTTTAAATTTACTGGTTTTAAAGGATAAAAAAATGAAAGAAAAAATTTATGATGCTTTGTCAAATATCGTCGATCCAGAGGTTGGCTTTGATATTGTTTCGCTTGGGCTCATATATGATGCGAGCTGCGATGAAAACGGCAAAGCAAAGGTGACGATGACGCTTTCAACCAAGTCTTGTCCGCTTCATGAGATGATACTTGAGTGGGTGCAGACGGCTACGCTTGGCGTGGAGGGTGTAAAAGAGTGCGAGATTGACCTAGTTTGGGAGCCAGAGTGGAATATCCAAATGGCAAGCGACTTTGTAAAAGCACAACTTGGAGTGAATTAAAATTTATTGGCTAGAAATTTAGC
>NZ_CALACG010000064.1 GCF_937890585.1 uncultured Campylobacter sp. | reverse complement strand
GCAAACAGCTTTGATGAAAACGGCGAGTTTAGCGACAGCGTGGATGAGAGATTTGCTGCGATAAAGCAGGCATTTAGCGAGAAAAAGCGCCAGATCGACGCCGAGCTTAAAAAGCTCATCTACTCAAAGCACATCACGCCCTATCTAGTCGATACCCAGACGCACTACATCAACTCGCAAGAGGCACTTTTGGTGCGTGGTGGCTTTAATCACGCCCTAAAAGGCACCGTGATCGCTAGAAGCTCAGGCGGCTACTTCTACGTCGCACCTGCAAGCACCGAGCGCCTAAAAAAGGAGCAAAGCGAGCTACTTGATAGAAAAGAGGAGATCATTTTTGAGCACTGCAAGAAATTTAGCCTGCAGATGAGCAAGAGCCTGCTCTTTTTGAAATTTATAAATAACGCTTTTGATCAGTTTGATGCATATCAAGCGCGCGTAAATTTGGCTAGATCGCGTGATTATGAGTTTGTTTTACCAAATAGCTCGCACGTTATAAAGCTTGAGAAATTTGCCCATCCAGCGCTAAAAAACCCAAAGAGTGTGAGCGTGGATTTTAGCAAAAAGGTGCTTTTAATAACTGGCGTAAATGCTGGCGGTAAGTCGATGCTTTTAAAATCAATCATCTCAGCCACGCTACTTGCAAAGTATCTGCTGCCTATGCGTATCGACGCAAACCGCTCAAGCATCGGCTCTTTTAAAGAATTTGATGCGATCATAGAAGATCCGCAAAGCGTGAAAAACGACATCTCGACCTTTGCTGGCAGGATGGTGCATTTTTCAAGACTCTTTACTAAAAAATCGATCATCATCGGTATCGACGAGATCGAGCTTGGCACCGATTTTGAGGAGGCTGCGAGCTTGTATGGCGTCATGATAGAGCGCCTCATCACTCAAGATATCAAAATGATCATCACGACCCACCACAAGCGCCTTGCGATGTTGCTAGCTAAAAATCCAGAGGTTGAGCTAGTGGCGGCACTTTACGACGAGGCGGCTCAAAGGCCTAAATTTGAGTTTTTAAAAGGCACGATCGGTAAGTCTTACGCCTTTGAAACAGCGGCAAGATACGGTATATCTCAAAATTTAGTGGCGCAGGCAAAGAAAATTTACGGCGAAGATAAAGAGAATTTAAACGAGATCATCACAAAGACGCTAAATTTACAAACTAAGCTTGATGAGGGGATAAAAGATGTCACGGCAAAGGAAGAGCGGCTGGAGCGCTTGCTTGAAGAGCAAAAAGAGCTAAAAGAGAGAAATGAGATCAAGCTAAATGCGACTATTTCTCGCCTTGAAAAAGAGTATTTTGACGCGATAAATGCGGCAAAAGCTGTTATAAATTTCAAAGAGATAAAAGACAAGCAAAGGGCGCTAAACGTGGCAAATGAGAAAAAAGCTGCCATCGTTAAGCCTAAAAAAACTGAGCGAGAGAGCCTAAAAGTAGGCGATAGAGTGAAATATGAAAATATAAAAGGCACGGTTTTAAGCATCTCTAAAAATGATGCGATGATCGAGTCAAATGGCATAAATTTGCGTGTGCCACTGGAGCTTTTAAGAAAAAATGGCAACGAAGTGGCCACGCCTAAAAAAAGTAGCGTTAGCCTAAATGTCGATAAGCCAAAAACGGCGTCATTATCGCTTGATCTGCACGGTATGAGAGCTGACGAGGCGATAGCAAAGCTTGATAAATTTATCTCAGATAGTCTTGTTATGGGATTTGATGAGGTTAGCGTATTTCACGGCATCGGCACGGGTAAGCTAGCCTTTGCAGTCAAAAATTTCTTAAAAGAGCATCCAAGCGTGAAAGAGTTTTTTGACGCACCGGCAAACCAAGGTGGATACGGCGCTAAGATCGTTAGGTTTTAGTCAAAATTTTAATGAAAAAATGAAAGATTGATTTTATATAGCTTAGATA
>NZ_CALACG010000063.1 GCF_937890585.1 uncultured Campylobacter sp. | reverse complement strand
CATTTATAGTTTAAGCCTTTACATTATAAAATCCATAAAAAAATAAAGTGAGACTTTATGGAAATTTGGAACAACATCTACAACCACTTTAACCCAGTCGCCTTTAGCATCTTTGGCTTTAGCGTGCACTGGTACGGGCTCATGTATATCTTTGCCCTTGTTTCGGCACTTGTCACAGCAAAATACCTAGTCAAAAAAGACAAAATTCCTATCTCAGACCAACTTTTGGATAACTACTTTTTTTGGGTCGAGATCGGCGTTATTTTGGGCGCTAGACTTGGCTGGGTCGTGCTTTACTCTGGCGAGGCAGGATACTATCTAACCCAGCCTTGGCAAATTTTCAACCCTTTTCACAACGGAGAATTTATAGGAATTCGCGGCATGAGCTACCACGGAGCGGTGGTTGGATTTTTACTAGCGACCTTTTTCTTTTGCAAAAGATATAAGCAAAATTTATGGCAGCTGCTCGATCTCTGCGCTGTTTGCATACCTTTTGGCTACACCTTTGGCAGGATAGGAAATTTCTTAAATCAAGAGCTTTTTGGACGCGTCACAGATGTGCCTTGGGCGATAAATGTCTTTGGACAGCCAAGGCACCCAAGCCAGCTTTACGAGGCATTTTTGGAAGGCTTGGTCGTTTTTGTCATCTTGTTTTTATACCGCAAATTTAAGAAATTTAATGGTGAACTCATAGCACTTTACGCCATTTTATACACATTTGCAAGATTTATTTGCGAATTTTTTAGAGAACCTGACTCTGGACTTGGATTTATCGCCCTTGGACTCTCTATGGGACAAATTTTATCACTCATAATGTGCTTCTTTGGAATAATCGTTTATATCATGCTTCGAAAACGTGTTGCGAAAATTTAATGTAAATGTTTAAAAAATATTAAAGTAAAATTCTGATAACATTAGCTTTATCAATTAATGCTAATGTTTAAATTAGTATTAAGAAATGATAACTTATTTCAAATTTCTTAGGAGGGCTCATGGCCGGGCTTATAGAGGGTTTTTTGGGGAAACGGTCGGACGGCAAAAAAAGCCGCACACCAGCCGCTTGGGATAGATGGCAGAGTATTACAGGTTTTGTTTTGGCCTGTTTCATATTGTGCCATATGGTTTTTACTTCTACTATACTACTTGGCAAAGACGCATTTAACGCTGTCGTAGGATTTGCAGAGGCAAAATTTTTATTTGGCGAAGCTACTTGGTGGATCACAAACGTCATCGCTGCTGTTATCTTCGTAGTTTTTGTCACTCACGCTTTCTTGGCTATGAGAAAATTTCCTGCAAATTTTAGACAATACCTAATGTTTAGAGGCCACAAAGACCGCATGAAACACTGTGACACTACACTTTGGTGGTTCCAGTTCTTAACAGGCTTTGCTCTATTTTTCGCTGCAAGTGCCCACATAATCGACATCATCTTTGGCGGACACATCACTGCTGACAAATCAGCCGCTGCGTTTCACAGACTAGAAATTTTCTACTTCGCTCTACTTGTTTTCATGGTTGTTCATGCTGGCATTGGTATGTACCGCTTATATGTTAAATGGGTAAGCATCGATGGCGTAAACAAACACGAAATGCTCGCAAAAAGAAACAAAGCAAAAACTGTTGTATTTGCTGTTTATGGAGCACTTGCTGTGATCGCTTTGATCGCCGATTTCGTGTGGATCAGCCACTAAAAAGGAGCTAGAAGATGAATGTAAAATATTATGACGCATTAGTAATTGGTGGCGGTCTAGCTGGTCTTAGAGCTGCTGTGGCTGCTGGAGAAAAGGGCTTAAGCACCGTAGTTTTGAGCCTCATCCCTGTAAAACGCTCTCACTCTGCTGCTGCACAAGGCGGCATGCAAGCAAGCCTTGGTAACTCTAAAATGAGTGAAGGCGATAACGAAGATGTACACTTTGCTGACACAGTAAAAGGTAGCGACTGGGGTTGTGATCAACAAGTTGCACGTATGTTTTGTCAAACTGCTCCAAAAGCTATCCGTGAGCTTGCAGCTTGGGGCGTGCCTTGGACTAGGATCACAAAAGGCGAAAGAAGCGCTATCATAAACGCTCAAAAGACAACTATCGTTGAAAAAGAAGAGGTTCACGGACTTATCCACTCACGTGACTTTGGTGGTACAAAAAAATGGAGAACCTGCTATACAGCTGATGCAACTGGTCACACCATGCTTTTTGCTGTTGCAAATGAAGCGCTTAAACATAATGTAGAAATTCACGACCGCAAAGAGGCGATCGCTTTGATACATCAAAATAATCGCTGTTACGGTGCGATCGTTCGTGACCTTGTAAATGGTGAGATCACAGCTTATGTTTCAAAAGGCACACTTATAGCAACTGGCGGATACGGCAGAGTTTATAAGCACACTACAAATGCCGTCGTTTGCGAGGGTATTGGCGCTGCGATCGCACTTGAGACTGGCGTAGCACAGCTTGGTAACATGGAAGCTGTTCAGTTCCACCCAACTCCGATCGTTCCATCAGGCATTCTTTTAACAGAAGGTTGCCGCGGTGATGGCGGAATTTTGCGTGATGTTGATGGATATCGCTTTATGCCTGATTATGAACCTGAGAAAAAAGAGCTAGCTAGCCGCGACGTCGTTAGTCGCCGTATCATGGAGCACATCCGTGCAGGCAAAGGCGTACCTAGCCCTTATGGCTATCACGTTTGGCTTGACATCTCTATTCTCGGACGTGAGCATATCGAGAAAAACCTACGTGACGTTCAAGAAATTTGCCAAATTTTTAATGGCATCGATCCAGCTGACACAGAGGTCGATGAAAATGGTATCGGCAAAGGCTGGGCACCGATCCTTCCTATGCAGCACTACTCAATGGGTGGCATCAAGACAAAACCAACTGGTGAGAGCCCAACACTAGCTGGTCTATTTAGCGCTGGCGAAGCTGCTTGCTGGGATATGCACGGCTTTAACCGCCTCGGTGGTAACTCAGTTTCTGAAACAGTCGTCGCTGGTATGATCGTTGGTGATTATTTCGCTGAGTATTGCTCAAAACATGAGATCGAGATAAACACAGCTGATATCGAGAAATTTGTTAAAAAACAAGAAGATTATCTAAATAGCCTCGTTACAAAAGAGGGTAAATTTAACGTCTTTGATATCAAAAACAAGATGAAAGAGGTAATGTGGGAGCACGTTGCGATATTTAGAACAGGCAAAGGTCTAGAGCTTGCTGTTAAAGAACTTGAAGCACTCTATAAAGAGTCACTTGATGTAAAAGTAAGCAACAAAGCACTATTTGGCAACCCAGAGCTTGAAGAGGCTTACCGTGTGCCAAAGATGCTAAAACTAGCACTTTGTATCGCAAAAGGTGCGCTTGATAGAACAGAGAGCCGTGGCGCTCACTGCCGTGAGGACTATCCAAAGAGAGATGACCTTAACTGGCTAAACAGAACGCTTACAAGCTGGAAAGAAGGCGACACTCTGCCAACTATCACTTATGAGCCACTTGATATCATGAAGATGGAGATGCCACCAGCATTTAGAGGCTATGGTGCAAAAGGCAATATCATCGAGCATCCAGACAGCGCTATCCGCCAAAAAGAGGTTGATGATATCCGTGAAAAAATGCAAAATGAAGGCAAAGGCAGATATGAGATCCAAGAAGCTCTAATGCACTATGACCTTCAACCAAAATACAAAGCACCAAATGAAAGAGCAGGTATAGGAAATGAGTAGAAAAATAACCATAAAAGCTTTTAAATACAATCCTTTAAGCAAAGTTTCAAAGCCTCATTTTGCGACTTATGAGCTTGAAGAGACTGATGGTATGACGCTATTTATCGCGTTAAATCAAATTCGTGAGAAATTTGATCCAGATCTTAGCTTTGACTTTGTTTGTCGTGCGGGAATTTGCGGTAGTTGTGGCATGCTAGTAAATGGCAAGCCAAGTCTAGCTTGCAGAACTCTAACAAAAGACTTTGAAAGCGGTGTCATAGAGCTTATGCCTTTGCCGGTCTTTAAACTGCTAAAAGATCTAAGCGTAGATACTGGCAACTGGATGAACGCTATGAGTAAGCGTGTCGAGAGCTGGATACATACGGATCACGAGACAGATATCTCTAAGCTTGAAGAGAAAGTTGAGCCAGAAGTCGCTCAAGAAGTTTTCGAGCTTGATCGCTGTATAGAGTGCGGAATTTGCGTCGCATCTTGTGGAACAGCTATCATGAGACCTGATTTCATCGGTGCTGTTGGTCTAAACAGGGTTGCTAGATTTAAGATAGATGCGCTTGATAAGAGAACTGACGAGGACTTTTACGAGCTAATCGGCGATGATGATGGCGTATTTGGTTGTATGACTTTGCTTGGTTGCGAAGACAACTGCCCAAAACACTTACCACTTCAAAGCCGCATAGCTTATATGCGCAGGAAAATGGCTGCAATAAAGTAGCAAAGGGGCTGTAAAAAGCCCCAAATTTATTTAAAAACTCTAAAAACAGACACCAAGACACATATACAAATATCTAGCGCTGCAAATAAGAAAAAGATAAATATTAAAAGCGGAAACGACAAGACTATACCCATTACATACCCAAGCGGTAAGGTAATGAAAAATAAAAGACCAAAGCCAGCACTAAAGCAAAAAAATATCGCAAATAACGAGGCGATCACATTATACAAAAGGGTTGATATTTTCAAAAAGAAAATCTGTCAAACTTGTATATTTCATGCGGTGATTATAGCTTTTAAGATTAAAAAATTGATGAAAATTTATCTAGCATTTTAGAAAAAATGGGCTATGAAACTGTAAGTCTTACGAACAAAGGGTTAAATGGCGACAGACTAGCTGAGCTAATGATAAAGTATAAAGTAGGTGTTCAAACAAGCCAGATATATGAAATTTGTAAGATTGATACTGATTTTTTTGAGGAAAATAATTTCTAGATATAAGAATAAGCAATCTTTTTGCTTTTATCACATAAATTTTTTACGCTGCCACCCAAATAAACCTAAAATTTACCAACTCAAAACACTTTTTAAACCAAATTTCACTCTTATAAACGCCGTCTAAATTTTAAGTGTTATAATTACGGCAAAATAACGATTTTAAGGAGAGTGTAT
>NZ_CALACG010000062.1 GCF_937890585.1 uncultured Campylobacter sp. | reverse complement strand
TAAGCTATCTTTAAAATAGTTAAAATGCGTGCAGCCAAGCACCAAAAAGTCAAATTTACTTAGATCAAATTTGCCTAGCTCTTCTTTTAGATATGACTTCACGTTTTCGCTCTCAAACTCAGCCTTTTCAGCGAAATTTACAAGGCGAGGCAGAGCTAGCAGCTCGGTTTTATCTTTTGCATTTAAATTTGTGATTAGCTCTTTTAGTTTTGCGCCATTTACGGTGACTGGAGTGGCGATGACAAGCGTTTTTAGGGCGTTATCATGGCTTAGATCGTGAGCCTTTTTTACAGCTGGCTCCATACCGATGATTGGCACGTTTAAATTTGCTCTAAGCTCTTTTATCGCCACGCTTGTAGCTGTGTTGCACGCTACTACGACAGCTTCTGCGCCATTTTCTATAAGAAATTTCACCGCATCAAAGCTAAATTTTAAAATTTCATCCCTGCTCTTTTGTCCGTATGGGACATTTTTCACGTCTGCGTAATATAAAAATTCATGCTCGCTAAGCTTGCTTAAAGCTTCGTTTAAGACGCTAAGTCCGCCAAGCCCCGAGTCAAATATACCTATCTTCATGCCCATCCTTAAAGCCTGCAATTATAGCAAATAATATCTTTGTAAGCCGTTTTTTATTATACTTTGGCTCATTTTAAAGTTGGAGCTAAATTTGGCAGTTGATAAGGTTATTTTCTATCTTTGCGCGACTTTGATCGCCATAAGTATCATTTTCTCACTATCTTTGCCAGTTTTTACAGTTTTATTTTTTAACTACGACGAATTTCACTTTTTCATCCGCCAGTTTGCAGTCGGCTGTATAGGAATTTTTCTCATGTGGTGGCTCTCAAGGCTCAATCCCGACAAAGCGCTCGTTTGGATAGGCTTTGGGCTTCTTATCTCGTGTGGTATCGCTATGGGGCTCATGCACGCCTTGCCAGCTTCGATGGTGACTGACTCTGGAGGTGCTAGACGCTGGATCAGACTGCCTGGCTTTTCACTTGCACCAGTTGAGTTTTTCAAAGTCGGTTTTGTCTATTTTTTAGCATGGAGCTTTACTAGAAAATTTAGCGACGGCAAGAGGACTTTGATGGCTGAGCTAAAGATACTTTTGCCTTATATTATTCTTTTTGGTATCGCTATCTTTCTTATCGCCGTTATGCAAAACGACCTTGGCCAGGTTGTAGTTTTGGCGCTTACTTTTGTGACGATGGCTCTTTTTGCAGGGGCTAGCGTTAGGCTCTTTGGCATAGGCATTGTTGGCGCTGCCTTTGTTATGACGGTGGCGATAGTTAGCTCAGAGCACAGAATTTTGCGTATAAAGTCATGGTGGGGCACGATACAAAACATGGTTCTCTCTTTCTTGCCAGATAGCGTGGCAAATGTGCTTAGAGTGGCAGACGCACCAGAGCCATATCAAATTTCTCACTCACTAAATGCAATTAAACACGGCGAGTTTTTTGGCGAGGGGCTTGGAGCTGGGATATTTAAGCTTGGCTTTTTAAGCGAGGTGCATACGGACTTTGTGCTAGCTGGCATAGCTGAAGAGGTCGGTGTTTTTGGCATTTTGTGCATCACAGCGATCTTTATCACGCTACTTTATAGGATATTTAGAATTTCGGCTAGGAGCGAAAACAAGGTCTATCACCTATTCTCACTTGGTATCGGGCTTATCTTGTCGTTTTCATTTTTGATGAATAGCTACGGCATCACATCGATCACGCCGATAAAAGGTATCGCTGTGCCATTTTTGAGCTATGGCGGTAGCTCCGTGCTTGCTATATGCATCGGCATCGGCATGGTCTTGATGGTTAGTAAAAAGGCGAAACTATGATAGTTATTTGTGGTGGTGGCACTGGAGGGCATTTGGCGATCGCTAGAAGCTTTTGTGAAGAGCTAAATGAGCGAGGTATAAAGCCTATTTTCATCGGTTCAACTAGCGGTCAGGATAAATTTTGGTTTGAAAATGATGATAAATTTGCAAAGAAATTCTTTTTACCAAGCAGTGGCGTCGTAAATAAAAGAGGCTTAGCAAAGCTAAAATCACTAACCAATATCATAAGCCTAGCTTTAAAATGCAGGCAAATTTTTAAAGAAAATGGCGTAAAAGCAGTCATCAGCGTGGGAGGCTACTCAGCAGCCCCAGCAGCCATAGCAGCCATCATCTCAAAAACGCCACTTTTCATCCACGAGCAAAATGCCATAACTGGCAAGCTAAATAAAATTTTAAAGCCATATGCAAAAGGCTTTTTTAGCTCTTATGATGAGCTCTCGCCCTGCCCTTACCCAGTGGCAAATAAATTTTTTGAAAATCAAAGAACAAGAGATCAGCTAAAAACTATACTATTTTTAGGTGGCTCACAAGGGGCAAAAGCGATAAATGAGCTAGCTATAAATTTAGCCCCATATCTTAAAGAAAAAAGTATAAAAATCATTCATCAATGCGGCAAAAACGCCCTTGATGAACTGAAAAAGAGATATGATGAGCTTGGATTTAGCGAGGCAAATTTAGAAATTTTTGACTTTAGCAAAGAGATAGAAAAGAAGATGAGCGAGGCTGATCTTGCCATATCAAGAGCTGGAGCTAGCTCGCTTTGGGAGCTTTGCGCAAATGCCCTGCCTTCTATCTTTGTGCCATTTCCTTATGCTGCTGGCAATCACCAGTTTTATAACGCTAAATTTCTAAAAGATAAAGGCATAGCTGAAATTTGCCTGCAAAATGGCGAAAATTTAGACAAAGACGAAGTCATAAAAATGATCGAGAGCTTTGATCTAAGCAAAAGCAGCAAAGCCCTAAAAGAGATCCTTTTGCCAAATGGGGCAAAAGAGATAATGGATAAAATTTTAAGCTAGATCTTCGCCTATGGCGTAGGCTTTTAGCTCTCGTAGCTCGTAAATGAGGTAGTGGTAGATAAGCTCGTTTGTCTTTAGGCTCTTGCCTGAAAGTACCGGCTTTATCATCTCGATGATCCTATCAGTTATGCCTGCGATCTCAACCAAAAGTAGCTCATCTCCCCTTTGTTTGGCAACCCTTATGCAGTTATAAAAAAATGTGTAGATAGTTTTAAAATTTTCCAAAACTACGTTTGAGACGATTTGAGAGTCGAGATGTAAAATTTTATTCATCCTATTTTGTAGTTCCATTAGCTCGGCAAGTAGCCCTCTTATCATTGCCGTGTCACCACTTCTTGAGAAGATACTCTTTTTCTTTTTTTTATTTTGTATCTGATATTCAGCGACTAAAATTTGCATGATATTTGAGATGTTTGTCAGGCTCTCTTGTAGGTTTTGATTAGTCTTTAGGCTCACTCCAGCCTTTTCTATCTTGTAGTATAGGCTTTTGTTTGTTTGGTCTAGGTATGAGCTAATGTTTTCGTAGTAATCTTCAGTATTAAAGACATTTTTAAAAAAACTGCCCTCGTCTGTTGTGCTGTAAAGTCTTTTTTTGATCTCTTCGACATTTTTATTAAAAGTAAGCGCATCGATCTTTGTCTCAGGCTCTACAACGCCGTTGTTTTCGATAACTTCCAAGTTTTTCTTAAGCGTATTTATCAGCTTTTCAATCTCATTAAAATCCATTTTGCCTCTTTGAAATTTTTGGCTATTTTACTATAAAAAGCTGAAGTTTTCGCTTGCAATTATTAAAAAGATATTTATACTTCTTTTAATAAAATATCTCAAAAAAGGAGCAAAAATGAATGGTGAAGTTTTTAACTCTTGCATTATCGTAGCCTCTATAAAGCAAGCATTAAAGTCAAATTTAGAGCTAAACTACAAAAGCGAAAAATATATAAAAAGCCTAGTTTTTGACTTTATCTTAGGTGATGAGCCAGAAAAAAGAGAGCAAGCTAGCATAAATGAGTGGTTTAAGCACGCCTTAAAGCTTGGGCTAAGCGACGTGAGATATGCCACAAATTTGAGCGTCACATCAGAGGAGCGCTCGCTGCAAGGCTTTTCAAACGTAAGCTACAAGTCTATTCTTTGCATTTATAAAAATAAAATGAGCTATCTCGTGCCTCACTGGAGCTTTGAAGAAGACAAAAAGGGCTGGGATATAGTCTATAAAGAATTTAGTCTAAATGGCATGCCAGAAATTCAAAAATTTAGCGATAACACTTTGGAGTTTAAAGATATCCTAACTAGGATCTCTAAATTTGCAGATGAGATAGAGTGTGAGAATTTTGGCGATTGCTTTAGGGAAGGGCTAAAAGCGCTAAACGAGCCAGAAAAGATAGAGCAAAATATCCTAAACGCTCCACTTATGCCAAAGCTAAATTTGGCTCTTTTTAATGCGGCAAGTGCAGCTGATGTCTTTGGTGGTATGGGCTCATGGAATGACGACGCAGCAGGCTGGGCGAAGCGTAAAAAGCGTGACAAAGAGTACGATGAGCTTAGCAGTGAGCTTTTTACGCAGATGCATAAAGCCACACTTTTTGCCATAAATGAGTGGTAGCTAGCCGTTTATCTGATAGATCTTTTTTCGCTGGCTTGAGCTGCCGATGTTTAGAATTTTGCGGTATTTGGTGATGGTTCGGCGAACGATTTGGATATTAAATTTAGCTTGGATTAGCTCTTGGATTTTTAGATCAGAAAGTGGCTTTTTGTGATCTTCATTTTTGATAAGCTCTAGCAAAAATTCCTTTATCGCAGCGTTTGAAGTCTCCTCGTCAAAGCCAGTTGCAAAGAAATTTTTAAGTGCGACCGTACCTCTTGGAGAGCTTAAGTATTTGTTTGCGATCGCTCTTGAGATGGTTGAAGGGTTGCGCCCTAGCTCGTCTGCTAGGTCTTTTAGCTTCATAGGCTTTATGTCGCCACCCAAAAAGTAATCATACTGATACTCAACTATCATGAGCCCTATCTTATAAAGTGTCGCCTTTCTCATCTCAAGGGCGTCTATGAGCTCGCTTGCCTCTTTTATGCGTGAGCTGACAAAGGCCTCTTTCTCGTCTAGCCCCTCAGTATCGACCAAAATTTCAGGATAATACTCGTCATTTATCTGCACACTTATGCCACTACTTGTGCTTAGCACGAAGATGTCAGGCACCGCCTCTTTTTCATCTTCAAGATACTCAATGGCTGGGGGATTTTTAAATTTCTTTATAATCTTTAGCGCGTCGTCATAGAATTTAAGCTTTCTAAGTTTTTCTATATTTTCAAAATTTAAGATGATCTTTCTTGCGCACTCTATGATCTCTTCACTTGCCTCTGCCTCGCTTAGCTGAAATAAAAAGCTCTCTTTCACATCCTTTGCACCCACACCACATGGCTCAAGGTAGGCAAATCTAGCCCTTACTCGCTCCACTTCGCTCTTGCAAAAGCCCGCAAAAATTTCATCATCATAAGAAAAATACCCCTCATCATCTAAACACTCAATGATCTTATATGCGATATCTTGGGACTTTTGCGTGGGGAAAAGTGGTGGATTTATCTGGCTAACGAGCTTTTCATAAAGGCTTTCTTTATATATGCTTAAAGCCTCGATGCTCTCACTTACTGAATTTTTACTGACCTGCTCGAAAAAATTTCGTTTTTTTTCGCTTTTTTCTAAATTTTTATGTTCGATCGTGGCAAATGGGTTCTCTTTTATAAAAGGCTCAAGCGTCTCTTTTAGCTCATCAAGCCCGCTTTGAAGGATAGGAAGCCAGCTTCGCAGCGTTTGGTTTAGTTTGATCTTTGGCGCTAAAGTTTGCTTTTGCCTTAGCATCATCTACTCAAGTAGCTTAAATTCTTCGCCAAGATAGTGCGTTCTAACGAGCTTATTGTTTGCCACTTCGCTCGCACTGCCGCTTGCTAGTAGTGAGCCATCTTTGATGACGTAGGCTCTGTCGCAAATGGCTAGCGTCTCACGGACGTTGTGGTCAGTTATCAAAACGCCGATGCCTAGCTTTTTAAGGTCTCTAACAATGCTCTGTATGTCGCTAACTGCGATAGGATCGACGCCTGCAAATGGCTCATCAAGCAGTAAAAATTTTGGCTTTATGATGAGACTTCTAGCGATCTCACAGCGTCTGCGCTCGCCGCCACTTAGACTAACGCCCTTTCTTAGACGGATAGGCTCGATGTTTAGCATATTTAGCATCTCATTTACTCTTTTAGAGATATCTTCTTTGCTTTGATTTAGTATTTCAGCGCCAAGGAGTAAATTTTCTTCGACGCTTAGCTCTTTAAATATGCTTGACTCTTGCGGCAAATAGCCAATACCAAGGTGCGCTCTTTTATGAAGCGGGACATTTGTGATCTTTTCATCGTTTAAAAAAACATCTCCACTAGTTGGCGAGATGAGCCCGCAGATCATATAAAAAGTGGTCGTCTTTCCAGCACCATTTGGCCCAAGAAGCCCCACCACTTCGCCACTATTTACCTCTAAAGATATGCCTTTTATGATCTCACTTTTTTTTATCGTCTTTTTTAGATCTTTTACTTCTAGTTTATGCACTTATAACCTCGTATTTTCTGCCATTTTTGCTAGGAGAAATTTTTACTAACGTATAGCTCTCGCCGTTTTTCTTTAGAGCTTTTTCTAAATTTTCATCGCCCCACTCTACTAGATGAAGCCCCTCTTCAAATAAATTTTCAAAAAGGCCGTTTTTTGCCATCCCGTCAAATCCGATCTGATAAATGTCGTAGTGGTAGATATCTTTGCCGTAAATTTGCATCAAAGAAAATGTCGGCGACGTCACGCTATCTTCTATGCCGTGCGCCTTGATGATCGCCTTTACAAGAGTCGTTTTGCCACTTGCTAGATCGCCACTTAGTAGCACCACGCCACTTTTTGGCAGCACCTGCACAAGCTCATTAAGCTCATTTTCTAAAAGCTCAAAAACCATCAAAGCTCTTTTACATATTCGCTCTGGGCGCTTTTTGGTATGCTTTTTGTAGTTGGGATCGCTAGCACCTCATATCTCGCCTCACGAGCTAGAAATTTGATGGTGATCACGTCGCCTATCTTTACATCTTTTGCCGCTTTTGCCTGCACGCCGTTTATGCTCACAACTCCGCTTTTGCACATATCTTCGCTAACAGCACGCCTTTTGGTGATATTTACTACGTTTAAAAATTTATCTACTCTCATGCGGCGGATTTTAACAAAAATAGCCTTAAATTTTTAATCCTTTAGATATTTTAAAAGCTCTTTTAAATTTAGAGGTATGACGCTGCCATGGGTTTCATTTTTAAAAAGCTCAAAGTGAGAATTTACCCCACTTTGCTTTAAAATCCTAGCCAGATCACTCGCCTTTAAAATGTCAGCTTTGTCAGTTTTGCCCTTTCTCTTTTCAAGCTCGCCAACGCTAAGAAAGACAAATTTGGCTTTTATTTTCTCTTTAAATTTATCCCCACTCAC